>DASZVK010000384.1:0-1613 GCA_035547175.1 Solirubrobacteraceae bacterium | reverse complement strand
CGCGAGCGCGCTGCTCGCCGGCATCTGCCGCCGCGGCTACGCCTCGCCGCCGGGTCCCCGGGACGGCGCCCCGGGCTCGACCGAGGACGGCGCGTGGAAGCGGACGACCTGGTGGGTGCCGTCGCAGAACGGCTTGCGGCGCGACTTCCCGCAGCGGCACAGCGCGACGATCCTGCGCCCGACGCGGATCTCGTTGCCGTCCTGGTCGGCGAGCAGGAACGGGCCGCGGACGAGCAGCGGCCCGTCGCGGTAGGGCGTGATGCGGGCGGCGTCCGTCATGCGGCGACGGCCGGGCGCCCGAGCGGGGCGAGCAGCGACGTCGCGCCGCGCTCCCAGGCGCCGAGCACGTGCGCCGCCCAGCGGCCCTCGAGCGCGACGAGCGCCGTCGCCCCCCAGAGCACGTCGGCCGCGAGCCGCGGCTGCTGGCGGGCGAGCCCGCCGGCGAGGTCCACGGCGGCGATCGACTCGTGCACCGCGTCGGCCTCGACGTGCTCGTCGAAGAAGTCGACCGCGGCGCCGTCGAAGCCCAGCCGGCGCAGGCCGTTCGCGTAGCGCCGGTTGGGCACCGAGGAGGTCATCTCGAACAGCGCCAGGTGCCCGACGATCGCCCCGCGCCAGCGGCGATGGAGGCCGAGGAGGCTCATCAGGTTGACGGTCGCGAGCGTGATCGCGGGGATCCGGTCGAGGTAGGCGCCGTAGCGGGCGTCCAGGCCGACGGCCGCCATCGCGTCGGCGAACAGCTGCGCGTGGATGCGATCGGCGCGCCCGCCGCCGTACTCGTCGGCCTGCACCTCCACCAGCGCCGCCTTCGGGGCGCCGTGCAGCCGCGGCAGCGCCCACGAGTGCGGATCGGCCTCCTTGAGCTGGTAGGCGCTGCGATGGACCATGAACTCGAGGAACTGCTCGAGCGTGCCGTCGCGCTCGAGGTGGCGGGACAGCGACGGGGCGTCGTCGCCGTCGGCGATCGCGCGCAGCGCGACGTCCATCTGCGCGCCGGGCACGGCGCGGCCGGGTGGCCCCGCGAGCGCCAGCAGCCCGTCGAGGAACGCGGCCTCGAGGTGCGCGCGGAAGGCGAGCAGGGCCGGGTCCCACTCCCACTCCTCGTCGACGCCCGGCAGCCCCCGGTAGTGCAGCTCGTAGGCGGCGTAGAGCGCGAGCTGGAGGTCCTCGTCGGCCAGCGGATCGGGCGAGTCGACGGCCGCGGCGGCGATCGGCGTCCCCGGCGGCCGGGCGAGCGCGTCGAGCAGCGCCTGGGACAGTGGGCCACGGGGGAGGGCGGCGGTCACGCTGGCTCCGGCCTACCCGAGCGCGGGGTCGCCGAATCGCGCGCTCAGGGCCCGGACGGCCCGCTCGAGGTCCGACGGGCGGCCGGCCGCGGCGCGCTGGTCCGCGGCGCCGCCGCCGCGCCGCAGCAGGTCACGGGCGGCATCGACGCCCCTGGCGCAGCCGAGTGGGCCGGCGACCGGCTCTAGCTCGTCGAGCAGCGCCGCGACGCGCTCGCCCATCGGCCCCGCCAGGCCGCCGCGGTACGCCGTGCGGCGGTCGCGCTCGATGCGCCGGCCGCGCTCGACGGCCGGCAGCTCGCCGGCGTCGTGGCGGCCGGCCAGCCATGC
>DASZVK010000383.1:0-14403 GCA_035547175.1 Solirubrobacteraceae bacterium | reverse complement strand
CAGCTGGCCAGCGAGGACGACACCGACGTCGGCGAGGCCGACGGCGAGGACGGGGGCGCCGCCCCGGACCTCGACGCCGACGACATCGACGCCGACGTCGACATCGCCGACCTTTCCGACGACGAGTAAGCAGGGGACGGAGCAATAGCCATGATCGACATCAACAACTTCGACGCCATCGAGATCGGCCTGGCGTCGTCCAAGCAGATCCGCTCGTGGTCGTCGGGCGAGGTCACCAAGCCGGAGACGATCAACTACCGGACGCTCAAGCCGGAGAAGGACGGCCTCTTCTGCGAGCGCATCTTCGGTCCGACCAAGGACTGGGAGTGCTACTGCGGCAAGTACAAGCGCGTCCGCTACAAGGGCATCGTCTGCGAGCGCTGCGGCGTCGAGGTCACGCGCTCGAAGGTCCGCCGCGAGCGCATGGGCCACATCGACCTGGCCGCCCCCGTCAGCCACATCTGGTTCTTCAAGGGCGTCCCGAGCCGCATCGGCTACCTGCTCGACATGGCTCCCAAGGAGCTCGAGAAGATCCTCTACTTCGCGGCGTCGATCATCACCTGGGTCGACCAGGAGGCGCGCTGGCGCGACCTCGAGCGCCTCGAGGGCGAGATGCAGGCCGAGATCGACCGCCTGCTGGCCGAGCAGCGCGAGCGCGTCGGCGAGCTGCAGGGCCAGCTCGAGCGCCGCGGCGAGTACCTCGAGAGCGCCTCGACCGCCGGCTTCGACCCCGAGGACGAGCTCTGGCAGGAGTCGCTCGACGTCAACGTCAAGAAGATCTCCGACGAGGAGCGCAAGAAGCTCGCCGGCGACCTGCGCAAGTCCTTCGGCGCCGACATCGACGACACCGAGGCCTACTACGAGGACGCCCGCGTGCGCCTGCGCGAGGTCTGGAAGCTGTTCGCCAACAAGGAGGAGCCGAGCGAGGACCCGCCCGCCGAGGGCGAGGAGTGGCCGCTCTCCACGTACACCGAGCGCCCGATCGAGAAGGACGAGTTCCGTCCCAAGCTGATCATCGCCGACGAGACCTTCTTCCGTGAGCTCAAGCACCGCTTCGGCTCCCCGTTCGGCTTCGGCGAGTACTTCGGCGGCGGCATGGGCGCCGAGCACATCCGCGAGCTGCTGCGCGAGAAGCCCGAGTACGACCGCGAGGGCAAGTCGCGCAAGGTCGACCCCGAGCGCGAGCCGGGCCAGGACCTGCGCCCGGAGGACATGCCGGGCCTCGTGCTCGAGCACGAGCGCATCGACCTCGAGGACCAGGTCAAGAACGGCAAGGGCCAGAAGCAGGCGCGCGCCGTCAAGCGCCTGAAGGTGCTCTCCGCGTTCCTGCACTCGGAGAACAAGCCCGAGATGATGATCCTCGAGGCCGTGCCGGTGATCCCGCCGGAGTTGCGCCCGATGGTGCAGCTCGACGGTGGCCGCTTCGCCACGTCGGACCTCAACGACCTCTACCGCCGCGTCATCAACCGCAACAACCGCCTCAAGCGGCTGCTCGACCTCGGCGCGCCGGAGATCATCGTCAACAACGAGAAGCGCATGCTCCAGGAGGCCGTCGACGCGCTGTTCGACAACGGCCGCCGCGGCCGGCCCGTCACGGGCCCGGGCAACCGCCCGCTGAAGTCGCTGTCGGACATGCTCAAGGGCAAGCAGGGCCGCTTCCGCCAGAACCTGCTCGGCAAGCGCGTCGACTACTCGGGCCGCTCGGTCATCGTCTCCGGCCCGTCGCTGCGCCTGCACCAGTGCGGGCTGCCGAAGCTGATGGCGCTCGAGCTGTTCAAGCCGTTCATCATGGCCCGCCTCGTCGAGCGCAAGGCGGCGCAGAACATCAAGGCCGCCAAGAAGATGGTCGACTCGATGATCCCCGAGGTCTGGGACGTCCTCGAGGAGGTCATCCACGAGCACCCGGTGCTGCTCAACCGCGCGCCGACGCTGCACCGCCTGGGCATCCAGGCGTTCGAGCCGGTGCTCGTCGAGGGCAAGGCGATCCAGGTCCACCCGCTCGTCTGCCACGCGTTCAACGCGGACTTCGACGGCGACCAGATGGCGGTCCACCTGCCGCTCAGCGCCGAGGCGCAGGCGGAGGCGCGGATCCTGATGCTGTCGTCGAACAACATCCTCTCCCCGGCCCACGGCGCGCCGCTGGCGACGCCGACGCAGGACATGGTGCTGGGCGCCTACTACCTGACCTACGGTCCCGACGCCGCGGACCTCGACGCCCGCTACGAGAAGCTGCGGGCGGGCGAGTGGCCGAAGGGCGAGCCGGCGCCGAAGCGCTTCCGCACGGCGCAGGAGGCCGAGCTGCTCTACGAGGCCGGCGGCGTGCGCCTGCACGACCTCGCCGAGTGGCGCCCGGTCGGCCGCGAGGGCGGCCACCTGCTGACCACGGTCGGCCGCATCATCTACAACGACAAGATCGAGCGCGCGCTCGAGGAGTCGGTCGGCGAGGGCTTCGACCCCTCGACCTACGACTTCGTCAACCAGCCGATGCGCAAGCGCGACCTCGTGCGCGCGATCGAGTCGCTCGTGCAGGTCTACGGCGCGTCGAGCGTCGCGCTGGTCCTCGACGCGTTCAAGGACCTCGGGTTCAAGTACGCGACGCAGGCCGGCATCACCGTGTCGAAGAACGACGTCGTGATCCCGCCCTCCAAGCCCGAGATCCTCAAGAAGTACGAGGACGAGGTCGCCGAGATCCAGGACCAGTACGACATGGGCCTGATCACCCAGGAGGAGCGCCACGAGCTCGTCGTCGACAAGTGGAACGCCGCCACCGACGAGGTCGCCGAGGCGATGGTCGAGCACTTCGACCATCTCAACCCGATCTTCATGATGGCCAGCTCGGGCGCCCGAGGGTCGATGTCGCAGATCCGCCAGCTGGCGGGCATGCGCGGCCTGATGGCGAACCCGAAGGGCGAGATCATCGAGCGCCCCATCAAGGCCAACTTCATGGAGGGCCTGACCGTGCTCGAGTACTTCATCTCGACGCACGGCGCCCGCAAGGGCCTCGCCGACACCGCGCTGCGCACCGCCGACTCGGGCTACCTGACCCGCCGCCTCGTCGACGTCGCGCAGGACGTGATCATCCGCGAGGCCGACTGCGGCACCGAGGAGGGCATCGAGCTGCCGCTGCGCAACGAGTCGGGCGAGCCCAACGACAACCTGCTCGGCCGCATCGCGGCGGAGGACGTCGCCACCAAGCGCGGCCGCAAGATCGTCGAGAAGGGCGCGGAGATCGATCGCGCCGAGCTCGCCGACATGATCGAGTCCGAGGACCAGCTCGCGTCGGCGAAGGTCGCCGTGCGCTCGGTGCTCAAGTGCGCCGCGGCGACCGGCGTGTGCCAGGCCTGCTACGGCCGCGCGATGGCGACCGGCAAGACGGCGCAGATCGGCGACGCGGTCGGCATCGTCGCCGCCCAGTCGATCGGCGAGCCGGGCACGCAGCTGACGATGCGGACGTTCCACACCGGCGGCGTCGCCGGCGCGGACATCACGCACGGCCTGCCGCGCGTCGTCGAGCTGTTCGAGGCGCGCAAGCCGAAGGGCCTCGCCAAGATCGCCGAGGTCGGCGGCGTCGTCTCGATCGAGGAGACCGACAAGGCGCTGACCGTCGTCGTCACCGACGACGCCGGCGACGAGCACCGCCACGCCTTCCCGCGGCGCACACGGCTGTTCGTCGGCGAGGGCGAGCGCATCGAGCCCGGCACGCAGCTCAACGAGGGCTCGCTGTACCCGGCCGAGCTGCTCGCGCTGCGCGGCCGCACGGAGACCGAGCAGTACCTCGTGCGCGAGGTGCAGGAGGTCTACAAGTCGCAGGGCGTCGACATCAACGACAAGCACATCGAGCTCATCGTCCGCCAGATGATGAAGCGCGTGCGCGTCGACCAGAAGGGCGACACCGACTACCTGCCCGGCCAGTTCGTCGACCGCAACGAGTTCCTCGAGCGCAACGCCGAGATCAAGAAGGCCAAGGGCGAGACGGCCCAGTACGAGGAGATCATCCTCGGCATCACCAAGGCGTCGCTGAACACGGAGAGCTTCCTCTCGGCCGCCTCCTTCCAGGAGACGACGAAGGTCCTCACCGACGCGGCGCTGGAGGGCAAGATCGACCGGCTCAACGGCCTCAAGGAGAACGTGATCATCGGCAAGCTGATCCCGGCCGCCACGGGGCTCAAGCGCTATCGGCGGATCGAGATCGAGCCGAGCGAGCCGCTGCCGCGGGCGATGGACGACGTCGGCCTGCTGGACTCCGACGAGATCGCGGCCGAGCTCGGCCTCGGCGACGCCGAGGGCCTGGGCGGCTTCATCGAGTCCGACATCGCCTCGCTGGAGGAGATCGGCGGCGCCGACACGGGCTTCGCCGAGGAGCTCGCCGACCTCGACGTCCCCACGGACGACGAGTAGACGTGAGGGCGCCCGGCTCAACCGGCCGGGCGCCTGCAGGCGCAGGTGACGGTCGGGGAGGACCGAAGAACCGGTTAGGCGACGCAGCGCCCCCGGCGCCCGAACCCCTCAAGCCGGTGGGGGTCGGTGTCGACAACACGGGTGACGCCCGGCGCCACGGCCACTGACGACCTCCACGCTCTCGACCCCTCGCTCTTGACCCTCCAGCTGGGCATCCTCCTCGCGCTGGCCTGCGCGTTCGCGACCAACCTCGCCTTCTTCTACAAGCACCGCGGCGCCTGCGCGTGCCCGCCGGTCGACGTGCGCCGGCCGCTGCAGAGCGCCCGCAGCCTGTTCGGCTCGCGCTGGTTCGCCCTCGGGATGCTCGTCGCGGCCGGAGCCTGGGCCCTGCACGTCGCCGCGCTCGCGCTCGCGCCGATGTCGGTCGTGCAGGCGGTGCTGGCCGGCGGCGTCGTGCTGCTCGCGGTGATGGCGGAGCGGATCTTCGGCTTCTCGGTCGGCCGCAGGCAGTGGCTCGGCCTCGCGCTGACCGCCGCCGGGCTGCTGCTGCTCGGCCTCACGCTGCCCGCCGCTCACGGCGCGCACTCGACCTTCTCGCGCGCCACGATGATCGTCTTCGAGGCGGGCCTGCTGGGCCTCGGCGGGCTGCTCATCCTCGGTCGCCAGGCCGGCGCACCCGACCACCACCACGGGGTCATGCTCGGGGCCGCCGCGGGGATCCTCTTCGGCGTCTCCGACGTGGCGATCAAGGCGCTGACCGGCTTCGTGCACCACGCCGGCGTGGCGGGCCTCGTCAGCCCGTGGCTCGGCGTGACCGTGCTCGCCTCGGTGGCGGGCTTCTACGCCTCGGCCCGCGGCCTGCAGGACGGCGAGGCCGTGCCCGTGATCGCCGTCACCGGCGCCGCGGCGAACATCGCCGGGATCGCCGGCGGCATCGTCGTCTTCGGCGACCCGCTGCCCGGCGACGTGCTCGGCATCGTCCTCCAGGCGCTCGCCTTCGCGATGGTCGTCGTCGCCTCGGCGCTCACGCCGGCGCCGGTCCGCGCCGCGCGCGTCGCGCCCGCCGCCGCGTAGCCGCTTCGCGCGACCGCGCCGACCGGCGGCCGTGGCGCGCGGGCGCCGCGCCGATGTACCGTTCGCGCATGACCACCGAGACCGCCTCGCTGCAGGACCTCGCCCGCCGGTACCTGTGGATGCACTTCGCGCGGATGGGGGCCTACGCGGAGGGCGGCGCGGACATCCCGATCCTCGTGCGCGGCGAGGGCTGCCACGTCTGGGACGTCGACGGCAACCGCTACCTCGACGGCCTCAGCGCCCTGTTCTGCGTCAACATCGGCCACGGGCGCACGGACATCGCGCAGGCGGCCGTCGACCAGGCGGCGCGGCTCGGGTTCTTCACGACGTGGAGCTACGCGCACCCGCCCGCGATCGAGCTGGCGGCGAAGGTCGCCTCGCTCGCTCCGGGCGACCTCAACCGCGTCTTCTTCACCAGCGGCGGCTCGGAGGCGGTCGAGTCGGCGCTCAAGCTCGTGCGGCAGTACTTCAAGGTCACGGGCAAGCCGTCGAAGACCAAGTTCATCGCCCGCGAGACGGCCTACCACGGCACCTCGCTGGGGGCGCTCGCCGTGACCGGCGTGACCGCGCTGCGCCAGCCGTTCGAGCCGTTCACGCCCGGCGGCGCACACGTCCCCAACACCAACCTCTACCGGCTGCCGCCCGGCTACGGGGCGGAGAACCTGGCCGACGCGATCGCCGGCAAGATCGAGTTCGAGGGGCCCGACACGGTGGCGGCCGTGTTCCTCGAGCCGGTCCAGAACGCCGGCGGCTGCTTCGTGCCGCCGGAGGGCTACTTCCGGCGCGTGCGCGAGATCTGCGACCACTACGACGTGCTGCTCGTCTCCGACGAGGTCATCTGCGGATGGGGGCGGCTCGGCGAGTGGTTCGGCGCCCAGCGCTACGGCTACCAGCCCGACGTGATCACGACCGCCAAGGGCATCACCTCCGCCTACGCGCCGCTGGGCGCGGTGATCGCGTCGGACCGCATCGCCGAGCCGTTCCTGCACGGCAACACGTCGTTCACGCACGGCTTCACGTTCGGCGGGCACCCGATGGCCTGCGCGGTCGCGCTCGCCAACATCGCCGCCTTCGAGGACGAGGGGATCCTCGACCACGTCCGCGAGAACGAGGGCGCGCTGCGGGCGATGCTCGACGGGATGCGCGACATCCCGATCGTCGGCGACGTGCGCGGGGCCGGCTACTTCCACGCGATCGAGCTCGTCAAGGACCAGGCGACGAGGGCCCGCTTCTCGCGCGAGGAGGTCGAGGCCCTGCTGCGCGGGTACCTCGCGCCGGAGCTGTTCCGCAACGGGCTCATCGCCCGCACCGACGACCGCGGCGACCCCGTCGTCCAGCTTTCGCCGCCGCTGATCGCGGGCCCCGACGAGTTCGCCGAGATCGAGGGCATCCTGCGTCCGGCGCTGGAGGAGGCGAGCCGGAGGTTCGTCGGGTGAGGGTCGGCGTCCCGGCCGAGGTCAAGGTCGACGAGTATCGCGTCGCGATGACCCCGGCCGGGGTGCGCGAGCTCGCCGATCGCGGCCACGCCGTGCTGGTGCAGGCCGGGGCGGGCGAGGGCTCGGGCATCGCCGACGCCGACTACGCCGCTCAGGGCGCGTCGATCGTGCCCGACGCCGGCGACGTGTTCGCGCAGGCCGACCTGGTCGTCAAGGTCAAGGAGCCCCAGCCGGGGGAGATCGCGCTGCTGCGGCCGGGGCAGGTGCTGTTCGCCTACCTGCATCTGGCGCCCGACCCCGTGCTCACCCAGGGCCTGATCGACTCGGGCGCGACGTGCGTCGCGTACGAGACGGTGACCGACGGGCGCGGGCGGCTGCCGCTGCTGGCGCCGATGAGCGAGGTCGCCGGCAAGATCGCCACGCAGGCGGGGGCGTTCATCCTCGAGAAGCCGCTGGGCGGGCGCGGGATCCTGCTCGGCGGCGTGCCCGGCGTGCCGGCGGCGAACGTGATGGTGATCGGCGGTGGCGTCGTCGGGATGAACGCGGCGTTCATCGCGATCGGCATGGAGGCGACCGTGACGGTCTTCGACCGCGACATCGACCGGCTGCGCGAGCTCGACGTCGCCTTCGGCGGCCGCGCGGACACGTGCTTCGCCTCGACGCTGTCGATCGAGGAGCACCTGGCGCAGGCCGACCTCGTGATCGGGGCCGTGCTCGTCGCCGGCTCGGTCGCGCCGAAGGTCGTCACGCGCGCCCATCTGGGGCTGATGAAGCGCCATGCGGTGCTGGTCGACGTCTCGATCGACCAGGGCGGGTGCTTCGAGACCTCGCGCCCGACGACGCACACCGACCCGACCTACGAGGTCGACGGGATCACGCACTACTGCGTGGCGAACATGCCGGGCGCGGTCCCGGTGACCTCGACGTGGGCGCTGACCAACGCGACGATGCCCTACGTCGTCAAGCTGGCCGAGCAGGGCGTGCAGGCGGCGCTGAGCTCGGACCCCGGCTTCCTCGCCGGCCTCAGCGTGGCCGGCGGGCGGCTGACCTCCGAGCCCGTCGCCCACGACCAGGGCCGCGAGTGGGTCGCGCCGGCGCAGGCGCTCGAGGAGCCGGCCCTGCGGTAGGAGGGTTGCTAACCTGCGCGGCCGCATGCCGACGACCAGCCAGCTGATCCGCAAGGGCCGGACCCCGAAGACCAAGAAGCTCGCGACCCCCGGCCTGAAGTCGGGCAAGGGCCGCAAGCGCAAGGTCGCCGCGCCCCAGCGACGCGGGGTCTGCACGCGCGTGTACACGACCACGCCGAAGAAGCCGAACTCGGCGCTGCGCAAGGTCGCCCGCGTGCGGATCTCGGGCGGCATCGAGGTCACCGCCTACATCCCGGGCGAGGGCCACAACCTGCAGGAGCACTCGGTCGTGCTCGTCCGCGGTGGCCGCGTCAAGGACCTGCCGGGCGTCCGCTACAAGGTCATCCGCGGCACGCTCGACGCCGCCGGGGTCAGCGGCCGCCAGAAGGCGCGCTCCCAGTACGGCGTGAAGAAGAAGTAGCCATGCCGCGCCGCGCCGCCGCCCAGATCCGGCCGATCGAGCCGGACCCCGTCCACCGCAACCGGCTCGTCCAGCAGGTCATCAACAAGGTGATGCTGGACGGCAAGAAGTCGGTGGCCGAGAAGATCGTCTACGACGCGCTGGCGATCATCGGCGAGCGCTCCGGCCAGGACCCGCTCGAGGTCCTCGAGTCGTCCGTGAAGATCCTCACCCCGGCCCTCGAGGTCCGCTCCCGCCGCGTCGGCGGCGCGACCTACCAGGTCCCGGTCGAGGTCCCCGCCCGCCGCGCCCGGACGCTCGCCGTCCGCTGGCTCGTCGAGTTCGCCCGCCAGCGCCGCGAGAAGACGATGGCGCAGCGCCTGGCCAACGAGCTGCTCGACGCCCAGTCGCAGCAGGGCGGCGCCTACAAGCGCAAGGACGACATCTACCGCATGGCGCAGGCCAACAAGGCCTTCGCGCACTACCGCTGGTAGTCAGACGGCGTTCAGGCTCCGGAGTCAGACTCCGCGGGCATGGACGAAGTCACGCGGGAAGGGCGGGCGCTGGGCCGCGGACGGATCGTCCCGGCGCTGGCCGGGACCACCGCGCTCGCGATCGGCGCCGTCAACGTCCTCGGCGGCCTCGCCGGGAGCCTCCACGGCGGCGGCGCGCTGCGGCACGCGAGGCGCGTGCCCGACGAGATCCTGTTCGCGCACCGCTTCGAGCTGCCGCTCGGGCTGGCGCTGCTCGTCGCGGCGGTCTACCTGCTGCGGCGGCGGCGCGGAGCGCTGTGGACGACCGTCGCACTGCTCGTCGCGATCGGGATCCTCGACCTGCTCAAGGGCTTCCAGGTAGACGAGCTCGTGGCCTGGGGGGCGGCGGCCGTGCTGGTCCGCTGGCGCGCCGCCTTCCGCGTGCGCCTGGAGACGGTGGCGCTGCCGCGGACCGCCGCCGTCGCGACGCTGACCGCCGCCGCGGCCGTCGCATGCGGCTGGCTGCTGCTCCTGCTGGCGGCGCGCTGGAGCGCGGCGCCGTACGGCGGCCCACGCGCCCAGCTCCGGGCCGACCTCGGGCTGCTGTCGCTCGTCGGCGCGCCGGAGCGGTACCGCGGACCGGGCGCGTGCGTGCCGTACGTGCTGGGGGCGATCGGGGCGCTGGCGTTCCTGCGGATCGCGTGGCTCGTGTGCCGGCGCCCACGGCCGCCGGCGTGCCGGCTGCCGGTCGCCGACGTCGTGCGCATCCTGCGCGCCCACGGCAGCGACACCCTCGCCGCGTTCAAGCTGCGCGCGGACCTCGACCACATGACCTCGCCCGACGGCAGGGCGCTGCTGTCCTACCGCGTCGTCGGAGGGGTCCTGCTCGTAGCGGGCGACCCGGTGGGCCCTCCGGAGGAGACCGCGCCGCTGCTCGCCGCCGCTCGCAGGCGGGCGCACGGCCTCGGGCTGCGGCTCGGCGTCCTCGGGGCGAGCGACGACGTCGCGGCGGCCGCGCGCGCGATCGGGCTGAGGACGCTGTACGTGGGCGACGAGGCGATCGTCGACGCCCGCGCGTTCTCCCTGGAGGGACATGCGATCAAGAAGGTCCGTCAGGCCGTCCGCCGGGTGCAGCGCAACGGCTATGCCGTCGAGGTCCGCACGCACGCCGAGCTGGCGGAAGCCGAGCTGGCCGAGCTCGACGCCCTCTGCGCGCGCGCCCGGGGCGCGGCGCGCGAGCGCGGCTTCGCGATGGCGCTGGACAGCCTGCGCGGGGAGCACCTGGCCGACTCGTGGCTCGTGGTCGCGCGCGACGGCCGCGGCGCGGCGCGCGGCCTGCTGCACTTCACGCCGACGCATGGCCGAGCGGCCGCGTCGCTGGGCTTCATGCGCCGCGACGCCGACACCCCAAACGGCCTGATGGACTTCCTGATCGTGGCCGCGATCCAGCGGCTCGCGCAGCAGGGCGTCGAGGAGGTCTCGCTGAACTTCGCGGCGTTCAGCCGCTTCCTGCGCGCGCCTCGGTCGCGCGCCGAGCGCCTCGCCGGCCGCGCCGTCTGCTGGGGCGACCGCCTCCTGCAGCTCGAGAGCCTCTATCGGTTCAACCGCAAGTTCGGGCCCCGCTGGGTGCCCCGTCACCTCGTCTACGAGGGCGCCGGCGCGCTCGGGCGCACGGCGCTCGCGGCGATGGCCGCCGAGGGCCAGCTCGGGGCGCTGATCGGCCGCTAGCAGGACCCTCCGGCGACCTCTCGGACGGCGCCGCGAGACCCCCGGAAGGCCCCCGGAGTGTTGCTATAGTCGCTTCTCGCCGCGGCGTCGCGCGCTCGCAGCGCGCCGGCGCCCAGGCCGCGCACCAGCAGGATGGAGACCTCGAGCACATAGCGTCGCCGACCAGGAAGACCCCTGTCGTGCGCGCGGGCCCGAGGGGCCCGTTCTCTTTGCCCGAAGCCGAACCGAGAAGACCGCAGACCGAGACCTAGATGCCCCGCAAGTTCCCGCTCGAGAAGACCCGAAACATCGGGATCATGGCGCACATCGACGCCGGCAAGACCACGACGACCGAGCGCATCCTCTACTACACCGGCCGCACCTACAAGATCGGCGAGGTGCACGAGGGCGCCGCGACGATGGACTGGATGGAGCAGGAGCAGGAGCGCGGCATCACGATCACCTCGGCGGCGACCACGGCCGAGTGGGACGGGCACCGGATCAACATCATCGACACGCCCGGCCACGTCGACTTCACCGTCGAGGTCGAGCGCTCGCTGCGCGTGCTCGACGGCGCGATCGCCCTGTTCGACTCCGTCGCCGGCGTCGAGCCGCAGTCGGAGACCGTCTGGCGCCAGGCCGACAAGTACTCGGTCCCGCGCATCGCCTACATCAACAAGATGGACCGCATCGGCGCCGACTTCGAGCGCGGCGTCCAGACGATGGTCGACCGCCTCGGCGCGCACCCGGTCCCGATCCAGATCCCGATCGGCGCCGAGGCCGACTTCCAGGGCATCATCGACCTGGTCGCGATGGAGGCCATCACCTACAACGACGACCTCGGCAAGGACGTCGTCCACGGCCCGATCCCCGCCGAGCACGCCGACGCCGCCGAGGCCGCGCGCGAGCACCTGCTCGAGGAGGTCTCGCACTACGACGACGGGCTCGTGGAGATGATCCTCGAGGAGCAGGAGATCGCCCCCGAGCGGCTCAAGCAGGCGATCCGCAAGGCCACGCTCGAGATCAAGCTGACGCCCGTCCTGTGCGGCTCGTCGTTCAAGAACAAGGGCGTCCAGCCGCTGCTCGACGCGGTCATCGACTACCTGCCCAGCCCGCTCGACGTGCCCGCGGTCGAGGGCCACCTGATCGACCGCACCGGCGAGGAGGGCGAGGTCGCCGTCCGCCAGGCGAGCGACGGCGAGCCGTTCTCGGCCCTGGCCTTCAAGATCATGGCCGACCCGTTCGTCGGCAAGCTCGCCTACTTCCGCGTCTACTCGGGCAAGCTCGAGGCGGGCACCCGGATCCTCAACGCGACGACCGGCAAGACCGAGCGCATCGGCCGCATCCTGATGATGCACGCCAACGACCGCGAGGAGGTCCCCGAGGTCTACTCGGGCGACATCGCGGCCGGCGTCGGCATCAAGCAGATCGTCACCGGCGACACGCTGTGCGCGCCCGACGCGCCGATCCGCCTGGAGTCGATGACCTTCCCGGAGCCCGTCATCAAGGTCGCGGTCGAGCCGAAGACGAAGTCCGACCAGGAGAAGATGTCGGTCGCCCTGGGCCGCCTGGCCGAGGAGGACCCGACGTTCCAGGTCGAGACCAACGAGGAGACCGGCCAGACCGAGATCTCGGGCATGGGCGAGCTGCACCTCGAGATCCTCGTCGACCGCATGAAGCGCGAGTTCAACGTCGAGGCCAACGTCGGCCGCCCGCAGGTCTCCTACCGCGAGACGATCAAGGGCACGGCGCAGAAGGTCGAGGGCCGCTTCGTGCGCCAGACCGGCGGCTCGGGCCAGTACGGCATCGTCTACATCGACGTCGAGCCGGCGCCCGGCGAGGGCTTCGACTTCGTCAACCAGATCAAGGGCGGCGCCGTCCCGAGCGAGTTCATCCCCGCCGTCGAGAAGGGCTGCGAGGAGGCGCTGGAGACCGGCGTCAAGGCCGGCTACCCGATGGTCGACGTGCGCGTCAAGCTCGTGGACGGCAAGTACCACGACACGGACTCCTCGGAGATCGCCTTCAAGGTCGCCGGCTCGCTGGCCCTCAAGGAGGCCACCCGCCGCGCCAAGCCGGTGCTGCTCGAGCCGATCTTCAAGGTCGAGGTCGTCACCCCGGAGGACTTCCTGGGCGACGTCATCGGTGATCTCAGCCGGCGCCGTGGCCGGGTCGAGGGCCAGGAGCGGCGCGGCAACGCGCTGGCCGTCGCGGCCCACGTCCCGCTCTCGGAGATGTTCGGCTACGCGACCGACGTGCGGTCGATGACCCAGGGCCGCGCGACGTACACCATGCAGTTCGAGAACTACGAGGAAGTCCCGCCCAACATCGCCGAGAAGATCGTCGAGGAGCGAGGCGGTCAGGCCGTAGCGGCCTAGGTTTTTCGCTACCTTCCCCCAGTTGCCCTTAAGAGAGAAGCCAGAGGAGTAGAGCCACAGTGGCCAAGGAGAAGTTCGAGCGCGGCAAGCCGCACGTCAACGTCGGGACCATCGGTCACATCGACCACGGCAAGACGACGCTGACGGCCGCCATCACGAAGGTGCTTGCCGACACGTACGGCGGCCAGGCCCGCAGCTTCGACGAGATCGACAACGCGCCCGAGGAGAAGGAGCGCGGCATCACGATCGCGACCTCGCACGTCGAGTACGAGACCGACAAGCGCCACTACGCGCACGTCGACTGCCCGGGCCACGCGGACTACGTCAAGAACATGATCACCGGCGCCGCGCAGATGGACGGCGCGATCCTCGTCGTGTCGGCCGCCGACGGCCCGATGCCGCAGACGCGCGAGCACATCCTGCTCGCCCGCCAGGTCGGCGTCCCGTACATCGTCGTGTTCCTCAACAAGGTCGACATGGTCGACGACGAGGAGCTGCTCGAGCTCGTCGAGGTCGAGGTCCGCGACCTGCTCTCCGAGTACGACTTCCCGGGCGACGACATCCCGTTCGTCCAGGGCTCGGCGCTCAAGGCGCTCGAGGGCGACGCCGAGTACGCCGCCAAGATCGTCGAGCTCGCCGAGCAGCTCGACTCCTACATCCCCGAGCCCGTTCGCGACCTGGACAAGCCGTTCCTGATGCCGGTCGAGGACGTCTTCTCGATCACCGGCCGCGGCACCGTCGCGACCGGCCGCATCGAGCAGGGCGTGGTCAACACCGGCGACGAGGTCGAGATCGTCGGCATCAAGGAGACGACCAAGACGGTCGTCACCGGCGTCGAGATGTTCCGCAAGATCCTCGACCAGGGCCAGGCCGGCGACAACGTCGGCTGCCTCCTGCGCGGCACCAAGCGCGAGGAGATCGAGCGCGGCCAGGTGCTCTGCAAGCCGGGCTCGATCACCCCGCACACCAAGTTCAAGGCCGAGGTCTACGTCCTCAAGAAGGAGGAGGGCGGCCGTCACACGCCGTTCTTCACGGGCTACCGGCCGCAGTTCTACTTCCGCACCACCGACGTGACCGGCGTGGCGAACCTGCCCGAGGGCACGGAGATGGTGATGCCGGGCGACAACGTCCAGATGGAGATCGAGCTGATCCAGCCGATCGCCATGGACGCCGGCCTGCGCTTCGCGATCCGCGAGGGCGGCCGCACGGTCGGCTCCGGCGTGGTGACCGAAGTCATCCAGTAGTAGGGAAGTCCCGACCGATACGACCTGATGTGCCCGAGGCGGGCTACCGGCCCGCCTCGCCGCACGTCCCACGACACGACACGCGAAAGACGTTCAGAACCAAACCATGGCCGGCCTGGCCCAGAACAAGATCCGCATCCGCCTGAAGGCGTACGACCACTCCGCGATC
>DASZVK010000382.1:0-9117 GCA_035547175.1 Solirubrobacteraceae bacterium | reverse complement strand
GGGCGCCCGAGCCGCCGTGGCCCGCCAGCCAGCGCCCGCCGAGCGCGAGCACGACGAGCGCGACGGCGCCGTAGGCGAGGAGCTGCTGGCGGGAGAGCGGCATCCGCCGATGCTCGCCCGCCGCCCGTCACGGCGCTGCTGCGGAATGCGGCGGATGGCGCGCCGCGAGGCGGCCCGCCTCAGCGGACGACGAAGTTCACGAGCCGTCCCGGCACGACGACCTCCTTGACGACCTCGTGGCCGTCGAGGTGGGCGATCACGTTGGGCCGATCGCGCGCGAGCGCCAGCAGCGCGTCGCGATCGGCGTCCGCGGGCGCCGAGACGCGGTCGCGCACCTTGCCGTTGACCTGGACGACGAGCTCGAACTCCTCGGCCTCCAGGTAGGCGGGGTCGGCCGCCGGCCACGGCTCCTCCCAGACGCGCGCGCCCGTCAGGCGGTGGTGGGCGTCGGCGGACGCGTGCGGCGCGAACGGGAACAGCAGCGACGCCGCCGTCGCCAGGCCGAAGCGCACCGACCCCGGGTCGGCCGCGCCGCGGCGCTCGGGCGTGAGCTCGTTGAACAGCTCCATGACGGCGGCGATCGCCGTGTTGAAGGCGAAGCGCCCGCCCATCGCGGAGGTCACCCGCTCGATCGCCCAGTTGGCCTTGCGCAGGATCCGCACCGCGTCCTCGCCCGGCTCGTCGAGCACCGGGTGGTCGGCCAGCTCGTCGGCGGCGACCGCGCAGGCGCGCCAGAAGCGCGACAGGAAGCGGAACATGCCCTCGACGGCGCTGTCGGACCAGTCGGCGTCCTGGTCGGGCGGCCCGATGAAGAGGATGTAGCAGCGCGCCGTGTCGGCGCCGAAGCGCTCGACGATCTCGCGCGGGGAGACGACGTTGCCCTTGGACTTGGACATCTTCGCCCCGTCCTTGGTGATCATCCCCTGCGTGAACAGCCGCGCGAACGGCTCCTGCACGCCGTCGGGCATGTGGCCGAGGTCGGCCAGCGCCTTGACGAAGAAGCGCGCGTAGAGCAGGTGCAGGATCGCGTGCTCGACGCCGCCGATGTACTGGTCGACCGGCATCCAGCGCGCCAGCGCCTCCTTGCTCCACGCGGCCTCGTCGTTGGACGCGTCGCAGTAGCGCAGGAAGTACCAGGACGAGTCGACGAAGGTGTCCATCGTGTCCGTCTCGCGGCGCGCGGGCCCGCCGCAGCGCGGGCACGTCGTGCGCACCCAGTCCTCGGCCGCGGCGAGCGGCGAGCGGCCCTTGGGCGCGTAGTCCTCGATGTCGGGCAGCAGCACCGGGAGCTGCTCGGCGGGGACCGGCACGAGACCGCAGGCGTCGCAGTGGACGATCGGGATCGGGCAGCCCCAGTAGCGCTGGCGCGAGAGCAGCCAGTCGCGCAGGCGGTAGTTGACCGACGCGTGGCCCTTGCCCTCGCGGTCGAGCCAGTCGACGATCGCGCCCAGCGCCTCGCGGTTGGGCAGGCCGTCGAAGTCGGGGTGCGAGTCGACCAGCGGGCCGTCGCCGGTGTAGGGCAGCTCGCCGGAGCCCTCCGGATCGGCGATCACGCGGCGGATCGGCAGGCCGAACCTCACCGCGAAGGCGTGGTCGCGCTCGTCGTGCGCGGGCACGGCCATGATCGCGCCGGTGCCGTACTCCATCAGCACGTAGTCGGCGACGTACATCGGCAGCCGCTCGCCGTTGACCGGGTTGACGACGCTGCGCCCGAGCGGCACGCCCGTCTTCTCCTTGTCGAGGTCGCCGCGCTCCTGCGCCGACTCGGTCAGCGAGCGGTTGACGTACTCGCGCACGGCGTCCTCGTGCTCGGTGCCGGCGGCCAGCCGCAGCACGTCGGGGTGCTCGGGCGCCATGACGAAGAACGTCGCCCCGAACAGCGTGTCCGGGCGCGTGGTGAAGACGGGGTAGTCGATCGGGTGGGCGGGATCGAGGTCCTCGCAGCGGAACGCGACCTCGGCGCCCTCCGAGCGCCCGATCCAGTTGCGCTGCATCGTCTTGACGTGCTCGGGCCAGTCGATCCCGTCGAGATCGGTGAGCAGGCGGTCGGCGTAGTCGGTGATACGGAAGAACCACTGCTCGAGCTGGCGCGCCTCGACGAGCGCGCCGCAGCGCTCGCAGTGGCCGTCGACGACCTGCTCGTTGGCGAGCACGGTCTGGTCGACCGGGCACCACTTGACCGCGGCCTCCTTGCGGTAGGCGAGGCCGGCCTCGTAGAGCGCCAGGAAGATCCACTGCGTCCAGCGGTAGTAGCGCGGCTCGTGCGTTCCGAACTCGCGCGTCCAGTCGATCGAGATGCCCCACTCGCGGAACTGGCGCTGGAAGGAGGCGATCGCCGCGTCGGTCGAGTCGCGCGGGTGCTGGCCGGTCTGGATCGCGTGGTTCTCGGCCGGCAGGCCGAAGGCGTCGTAGCCCATCGGGTGCAGCACGCGCCGGCCCGAGCGGCGGTGGAAGTGGGCGACCGCGTCGCCGACCGAGTAGACCTTGAGGTGCCCGATGTGCGGCTCGCCGCTGGGGTACGGGAGCATCTCCAGCACGTAGGAGGCCTCGCGACCGTCGGCCTCGTCGTTGGAGACCTCCCAGGTCCGCTCGTCGGCCCACACCCGCTGCCAGCGGGGCTCGATCTGCTTGGGCTCGTAGCGGTGCTCGGCCATGCGGCGTCGCAGGATACGTCCCGGGATGGCGGCCGCCGTCTACGCTTCCCGCCGATGGGCGCCGCCGATCGCGTCACCGAGATCGTCGCCGCCGCCGAGCGCGCGGCCGAGGAGCTGCGCGTGCGCGCCGAGCAGCGTGCCGCCGACCGGATCGCCGAGGCCGACCGCGCCGCGGGCTACCGCGTGCAGGCCGCCGAGGAGGAGGCGACGGAGATCGTCGCCGTCGCGCGCGCCGAGGCCGAGCGCGTCCGCGCCGGCGCCGAGGCGGCGCGCGCCGAGGCCGAGGCCGAGCGCATCCGCCTGGCCGCCGAGGCGCTGGAGGCCGCGCGCGCCGCGGCCGGCGAGGTCCGCGCCAAGGCGCAGGCCGACGCCGAGGAGATCCGCGCCGCCGCCGTCCGCGAGGCGCGTGAGATCACCGGCGAGGCCCGCGCCGCCGCCCGCGCGGCGCTCTCCGACGGCACCCAGCTCTCCTCCGACCTGCGCGACCTGTCGGGCTCGCTGCGCGCCAACGCCGAGCGGCTGCTGCGCGACATCAAGCTCGCCCACGCGTCGATGACCGCCCGCCTGGACCAGGCGACGCCGGCGCAGCGGCCGGCGCGCGGGCGCGCGGCGTCGGGCGCGGACGACGGCGGCGACTTCGACGTGCCCGAGTTCGTCCCGCGTGGCTAGGGAGCGGGGCGGCGCCCCACTGTCAACCGGGCACGGGCAACGAAAGCGACGCGGCTCCGGACCGCTCGGGAACCCTCCTCCGGCACGTCGCCCGAAGGCGTCGTCCCGGTCTCAGGGTGGCGGGCCTCACATCCCTGGGCCTCGCTCTCTGCGGCTCGGATCCGCGTCTGGGCGCAACCTCCCATGCAGCCCGAGGAAGGTCAAGTCCGCGCGCCGAACGAAGCCGCAACCTCCGTGGAAATGCGCCGTCAGGGGCTCCCCGGCGGGCCCCCGCGGGGCGTGTACCATGGTCGTGACCAGCACCCTGGGGCTATAGCTCAGCTGGGAGAGCGCTTGCATGGCATGCAAGAGGTCGCCGGTTCGAGCCCGGCTAGCTCCACTCACGGAAACGCCCGCGAGAGCGGGCGTTTCCTCGTTCGGGGCGCTCAGCCGCTGACCGCCGCCTGGGCGTGAGGGAACTCAGCGGGACGGCCGGCGGACGCCCCCGTCACAGTGGTAGTCGGCGGTCCTGCCTTGACCGGGCCATCACAGATTGGGACGGTCGTTGGGTTGGCGGGAGGAGAAGCGTCGCGTCGAGAGGCGGTGGGACCATGCAGGCCGATGAGTTGAGGGCGATTCAGACGCCGCTCAAGGAGCGCTACCGCGACGATCCTCAGAGCGCGGTGGTGACGTTGACCGCGCGAGCGGCGCTCGGGGAGGGCGTGACGTGCAACGTCCACACGGGCAGGGCGATCGCTGCGGCGGGATTGCACCCGGCGTCGGGCGGCGACGGGACGGTGCTGTGCTCGGGCGACATGCTGCTCGAAGCGCTCGCCGCGTGTGCGGGTGTGACGATGCGCGCTGTTGCGACCTCGCTGGCGATTCCCGTCGAGGGCGAGGTGACCGCCGAGGGCGAGCTTGATTTTCGCGGCACCCTCGGCGTCGCGCGCGATGCGCCGGTCGGCTTTCGCTCGATCCGGCTGCGCTTTAGCCTCGACAGCAACGCCGAGGATGACCGCATCGCCAAGCTCATCGAGCTGACCGAGCGTTACTGCGTCGTCCTCCAGACACTCAACGGCTCAGCCGCGCTCAACGTCGATTGGATCCGGACGGCCGAGGCCGGGCATTCCCCGGCAAGCCCCACATAAGCGCACGCCGACGGGAGAGGCGACTCCAAGGACCGCAAGAGCGGCGACGAGCGCCGCCGATGGCGCACACGGCCGTTAGAGGCGCGCCACCACTCCTGTCCGCCGTCCGCCGGGTAGGCCGGACGCCTGCTTTCTCGGCGCCGCGCGACGCGGTCAGTCGGCGACGCCCAGGCTCCAGCCGCCGTCGATGATGACCTCCTGGCCGGTGATGTACTCGGCCGCCGGCGAGGCGAGGAACAGCGCCAGGCCCTTGATGTCCTCGGGCCAGCCGACGCGGTGCATCGGGATCACCTTGGACATCCCCTCCTGCACCTCCTTGGCGTGCGCGTGGCCGCCGCCGATGTTGGTCACGAAGAAGCCCGGCGCGATCGCGTTGACGGTGATGCCGTAGGCCGCCAGCTCGAGCGCCAGGCCGCGCGTCAGGTGGCGCAGGCCGGCCTTCGTCGTCGCATAGGCGTGCCCGATCGCGGGCTCGACGCAGGTCGCCGCCATCGACGTCGTGACGATGATCCGGCCGGACCCGCGCGGGCGCATGTGGCGGGCGGCGGCGCGCGCCGTCGCGAAGGCGCCGGTGAGGTTGATGTCGATGACGCGGTTCCAGCGCTCGTCGGTGTAGTTCTCGAGCTTGCCCTCCTCGACGCGCGGGCGCTCGTCGCCCGACCACGCGCCGACGAAGCCGACGCCCGGGTCGACGCCCGCGTTGGCGAACGCGACGTCCAGCCGGCCGTACTCGGCGGCCGCCTCGTCGATCACGCGGTCGAGCGTCGCGTGGTCGGTGACGTCGGCGACCGCGGAGCGCACGTCGAGGCCCTCGCCGCGCAGGCGCTCGGCCTCGCGCGCGACGCCCGCCTCGTCGACGTCGATCAGCGTGACGCGGGCGCCGCCCTCGGCGAGGGCCTCGCCGAACGCGAGGCCGAGGCCGCTGGCGCCGCCGGTGACGACGACGCCGTAGCCGGTCACGTCGAAGCGCGACTGGACACTCATCTCGGTGCTGCTCCTCTCTCTCCTGCTACTGGGCGTCGCGGACCCTACAGGAGGGTCGGCGGGGCGCCGTCAGCCGGCGGCGAGGACGCTCTCGAGCTCGGGCATCCCCGGCTCGTAGGCGCGCCGGGGGACGTCGCCCCAGAGCTGCTCGAGGCGGTAGTAGTCGCGCGTCTCGGGGGTGAAGACGTGCACGACCACGTCGAGGTAGTCCATCAGCACCCAGCGCGACTCGGTCAGGCCCTCGACGCGCCGCGGCAGCACGCCGTGCTCTCGCTTCATCCCCTCGTGGATCGCGTCGTGGATCGCCTTGACCTGGCGGTCGGTGTTGCCCGAGCAGATGACGAAGAAGTCCGTGTAGCCCGACACGCCGCGCAGGTCGAGCTCGACGACGTCGATCGCCTTGCGGTCGGCGGCGTAGGCGGCGACCAGCTCGGCGAGCCGCTCGGGCGCGAGCGCGCTCACCGGTACAGCCCCCGCCGCTCGATCGCGGCGAGCACCGCGTCGGGCACCAGCCAGCGCAGCGGCCGGCCGGCGGCCACGCGCGCGCGCACGTCGGTCGACGACACGTCGATGCGGGGCATCTCGAAGAAGTCGATCCGCGCCCCGAGCGGCAGCAGGCGCCGCTCGATGTCGGCGCGGACGGCCCCGCGGCGCTCGGCGACCCCGAGGCGCGCGATCCGCAGGATCTCCTCCGGCTCGCGCCACGACGGGAGGCTGAGGGCCATGTCGCCGCCGGCGATGAAGGTCAGGTCGTCCCCCGAGCCGCTCGCATGCAGTGCCCGCAGGGTATCGACCGTGTACGACGGGCCACCGCGGCGCACCTCGAGGTCGAGCACCTCGAGCCCCTCGGCTCCCTCGACCGCGAGCCGGCAGAGCTCGAGCCGCACCTCCGCGCCCGGGTCGCCGACCGCCTCCTTGTGCGGCGGCGCGGCGACGGGGACGAGCGCGACGCGGTGCAGGCCGAGCCGGTCGCGCGCCTCCTGGGCGAGCACGAGGTGGCCGACGTGCGGTGGGTTGAACGTCCCGCCGAGGAGCCCGAGGCCGCCTCTCCCCTGCGGTCGCTTCGCCGGGTCGGACGGAGTTGCGGGGACACCCCGGTGGGGCGTCATGCCCGCACGTGGCCGTCGCCCTCGACCACGTACTTGAACGTGCACAGCTCGCGCAGGCCGATCGGGCCGCGGGCGTGGAGCTTCTGCGTCGAGTTGCCGATCTCGGCGCCCATGCCGAACTCGCCGCCGTCGGTGAAGCGCGTCGACGCGTTGACGTAGACGCAGGCGGCGTCGACGCCCAGCCGGAAGGCTCGCGCGGAGGCGGCGTCGCGCGTGACGATCGCCTCGGAGTGCCCGGACCCGTGGGCGTTCACGTGCTCGATCGCCTCGGCGGCCGAGTCGACGACCTTGACGGCGAGCACGAGCGCGAGGAACTCCTCGTCCCAGTCGGCGTCGGTGGCGTCGACGAGCGCGCCTGCCAGCCCGTCGCCCGCGAGCGCGCGCGTGCGCCCGTCGACGCGCAGCTCGACCCCGGCCTCGCGCAGCGCGCGCAGCGCGCGCGGCAGGAAGGCCGGCGCGGCGTCAGCGTGGACGAGCAGCGTCTCGGCGGCGTTGCAGACGCCGGGCCGCTGGGTCTTGGCGTTGAGCACGATCGCCAGCGCCTTGTCGAGGTCCGCGCCGGCGTCGACGTAGACGTGGCAGTTGCCCGACGCGGCGTAGATCACGGGGACCGTCGCGACCTCGCGCAGCGCCGCCTTCAGGCCCTCCCCGCCGCGCGGGATGATCAGGTCGACCAGGCCCTCGGCGCGGGCCAGGTCGGCGAGCGCCTCGCGGCCGCCGGCGACGAGCCCGACGGCGCCCTCGACGGGCGCGTGCTCGGCGGCGACCGCCGCCAGCACGGCGTTGGAGCGCGCGGCGCTCGAGGAGCCGCGCAGCACGATCGCGTTGCCCGACTTCAGGCACAGCGCCGCGGCGTCGATCGTCACGTTCGGGCGCGCCTCGTAGACGACGGCGACGACGCCGAGCGGCACGCGCTCCTTGCGCACGTCGAGGCCGTTGGGCAGCCGGAAGCCCTCGATCAGCTCGCCGACGGGGTCGCGCAGCGCGGCGACGTCGCGGGCCTGGGCGGCGATCGCGGCGACGCGGGCCTCGTCGAGCCGCAGGCGGTCGAGCAGCGCCGCGCTCAGGCCGGCCTCGCGACCGGCCTCCATGTCGCGCGCGTTGGCCTCGAGGATCTCGGGCGTGCGCGCCTCGAGCGCGTCGGCGATCGCCAGCAGCGCGGCGTCCTTGCTCGCCGTGTCGAGCGCCGCAAGGCGGCGCGCCGCGGCGCGCGCGGCGGCGCAGACGTCGAGCACCGATGGGACGGTCGTCGCGGCCACGGCCCCAGCGTACGCGGTCGCGGGCCGGCGGCGCGGGCGATCGCTAGCGGGCGGCGGGCTCGGCGAGCACGAAGTAGTCGCGGTGGATCGCCTCCTCGCCGGCGCCCGGCAGCAGCTCGCGCACGCGCGCCGACTGCATCCCCGCGACGCGGCGCAGGTCGTCGGCCGAGTAGTTGCTGATCCCCTTGCCGACGTGGACGCCGCCGCCGACCACCTCGACGGCGTCGCCGGCGTCGAAGTCGCCGCGCGCCTCGACGACGCCGACCGGCAGCAGCGACGTGCCGTCCTCGCGCAGCGCGCGGACGGCGCCGGCGTCGACGACGACCGTCCCGCGCGAGGGCTTGGCGTAGCGCAGCCAGAGCTTGAACGACGAGTAGCCCTGCGCGCGGGCGGGGAACCGCGTGCCCTCCGGGCCGCCGTCGAGCACGGACGCGAGCGCCTCGGGGCGCAGGCCGTTGGCGATCGCCGCCGAGATCCCGGCCGCGGTCGCCATCTCCGCGGCGACGACCTTCGAGCGCATGCCGCCCGTGCCCAGCGGCGACGTGCCGGTGCCGATCCGCAGCGAGTCGCGCATCCGCTCGAAGTCGGTGACCTCGGCGACCAGCTCGGCGGACGGGTCGACGCGCGGATCGGCCGTGTAGAGGCCGTCGATGTCGGTCAGCAGCACGAGCAGCCGCGCGCCGATGAGCACCGCGACCTGCGCCGCGAGGAAGTCGTTGTCGCCGAAGGAGATCTCGTCGGTCGTCGTCGTGTCGTTCTCGTTGATGACCGGCACGACGCGCCAGTCCAGCAGCCGCCCGAGCGTGCGCCGGGCGTTGAGGTAGTGGCTGCGGGCGCTGAGGTCGAAGAACGTCAGCAGCACCTGGGCGCTGGTGATCCCGTGGCCGGCGAGCAGCCCGTCGTAGACGCGGTAGAGCTTGCCCTGCCCGACGGCGCTGGCCGCCTGGAGGTCCTCGATCTCGCGCGGGCGCGCGCTCAGGCCCATGATCTCCATGCCGCGCGCGATCGCGCCGCTGGAGACGATCACGACGCCGTCGCCCGCGGCGTGGCGGCGCGCGACCTCGCCGCAGATCGCGCGCAGGGCCTGCTCGCGCAGCGCGCCGGTCTCGTCGGCGACGATGCTCGAGCCGAGCTTGATGACGATCCGGCCTGCCAAGGCGGCCCGGAGGTTAGACGGCGCATCCTCCGAGCCGGCGCGTGGTCAGCATCAGGCGTCCGAGCGCGACCCAGGCGCTGTCGTAGTAGGTCGGGTGCGCCGCGTTGCGCCGCGCGGCCCGGTCCAGCAGCGCGGCCCGCTGCGCCTCGTCGCCGGCCG
>DASZVK010000381.1:0-6506 GCA_035547175.1 Solirubrobacteraceae bacterium | reverse complement strand
GCGGCCGCCTGCGGCAGGGCCCCGACCGGAGCGTGCCCGGCTGGGACAGCGCCAAGGCGCGGACGATCTTCGCGTCGATGCTCGACGAGACCGACGACGGCATCGGCGCCGTCGTCGCCGGCAACGACGCGATCGCGGGCTCGGTGATCGCCGTGCTGCGCGAGCGCGGGCTGCACCGGATCCCGATCGCCGGGCAGGACGCGACGATCGCGGGGCTGCGGCACGTCCTCAGCGGCGACCAGTGCATGACGGTGCTGAAGTCGCCGCGCCTGGAGGCGGCGGCCGCCGCCGCCGCGGCGCTCAGGCTCTTCAGGGGCCGGAAGGCCGGCTCCCGCACGCTCGTCGCCGAGACCGTCGGCGCCCGCCGGGTCCCCGCGACGCTGCTGCGGCCGGTGACGATCACGAGGTCGACGATCGCCCGCGTGCTCCGGGACGGGTCGGTCACGCGCGCCCGGCTGTGCGCCGGCAGGTACGCGGCGCTCTGCGATAGGGCCGGCGTCTAGCCCCGCGAGCGCCGTCTCCTCGGGGTCCGGCGTTAGTTCGCGATCCGTCGGAAGTCGTGCGCGATTTGCGTCGCTTTTCGCCGAGACTTGACAAAACCATCGCGCAGGTGGGAGCTTTGCGCGCGCCTCATGCCCCACCGTCCCCCATCGGGCTCACTCAGATCGCTGCGCGAGATGAACCGTCTGCGCGTCCTCGAGGCGATCCGCGAGGGCGGCCGCGTCAGCCGCTCCGACGTCGCGCGCGCGACCGGCCTCGCGCGCTCGACCGTCAGCACGCTCGTCGCCGAGCTGCAGGAGGCCCAGCTCGTCGTCGAGCGCGACGAGGACCGCGTCGTGCGCCGCAACGGGCGCCCGCCCAGCATCCTGACGCTCAACCCGTCGGCCGGCGCCGTGCTCGGGATCCAGCTCGACCACCCGTTCGTGCGCGTCGCGGTCGCCGACCTCGAGCACACGATCCTCGCCGAGGACAGCCGCGCCGTGAACGTCGACGAGGAGGCCTCGGTCGCCCTCGACGCGGCCGCCGAGCTGGCCGACGAGGTGCTCGCCCGCGCCGCGGTCGACCGCTCGCGCCTGCTCGGGGCGGGCGTCGCCGTCGCCGGCCCGATCGACCGCGACAGCGGCCGCGTGGCGACCGGCGTGCTGCCCGGCTGGGGCGAGGTCGAGGTCGAGGCCGAGCTCGAGGCGCGCCTCGGCGTCCCCGTCCACGCCGACAACGACGCCAACCTCGGCGCGCTCGCCGAGGCCGTGCTCGGCGCCGGCCGCGGCGCCCGCGAGCTCGCCTACGTGATGCTCTCCAGCGGCGTCGGCTGCGGGCTCGTGCTCGACGGCCGCCTGTACCGCGGCGCGGGCGGGACGGCGGGCGAGATCGGCCATGTGCTCGTCGACGAGCACGGGCCCCTGTGCCGCTGCGGCAACCGCGGCTGCCTGGAGACCTACGCCGGCGGCGACGCGCTCGTCGAGCTGCTGCGGCGCTCGCACGGCGACGACATCGACGTCGAGCGGATGGTCGCCCTGGCGCGCGAGGGCGACCCCGGATGCACGCGCGTGATCGCCGACGGCGGCCGCTTCATCGGCCAGGCCGTCGCGACGCTGTGCAACTACCTGAGCTTGGAGCGCATCGTCGTCGGTGGCGTCGTCGCCGCCGCCGGCGAGCTGCTCCTGGGCCCGCTGCGAGAGGCGGTGCGCCGCTTCGCGCTTCCGGCTGCGGCCGATCGCGTGGAGATCGTGGCGGGACAGCTGTACGGGAGGGCCGAGATGCTCGGCGCCCTCGTGCTGGTCGTCGGGCGGTCCGAGGAGGCCTTCTCGGGCGTGCTGCGGACGGCCGTCGGAAGGTGAAGACGCAGGTACTCACGTAACCGAAGGAGGAGGAACGACATCGTGAAGGTTCGCTTGGGAGCCCTGCTCCTGGTGCTCAGCGTCGCCGCGCTCGCGGTCGCCGCCGGGCCCAGCTTCGGCAAGGCCCACGCCGCCGCCAGCAAGGTGGACGTCGGCGTGCTGCTGCCCGACACCCAGTCCTCGGTCCGCTGGGAGACGCAGGACCGTCCGGCCCTCAACAAGGCGTTCAAGGCGGCGGGCGTCTCGGTGACGATCGTCAACGCGCACGGCGACGCCAGCACGCAGCGCACGCAGGCCGATCAGGCGCTGACCAACGGCGCCAAGGTCCTGCTCCTGGTCGACCTCGACTCGGGCTCGGGCAAGGCGATCATCTCGGCCGCGCACAAGAAGGGCGCGAAGGTCATCGACTACGACCGCCTGACGCTGGGCGGCGACTCGGACTACTACGTGTCCTACGACAACGCGAAGGTCGGCGGCCTGCAGGGCAGGGGCCTGGTCAAGTGCATCGGCGCCGCGGGGCTCAAGAAGCCCGTCGTCGCCGAGCTCAACGGCTCCCCGACCGACAACAACGCGACGCTGTTCGCGCAGGGCTACAACGCCGTGCTGAACCCGAAGTACAAGTCCGGCGCGTACGTCAAGGGCCCGAACCAGTCGGTGCCGGACTGGGACAACCAGAAGGCGCTGACCATCTTCGAGCAGATGCTGCAGCAGACCAACAACAAGATCGACGCGGTGCTCGCGGCGAACGACGGCCTGGCCAACTCGGTCATCTCGGCCCTCAAGGCCCGCAAGCTCGGCAACCTGCCGGTCACCGGCCAGGACGCGACGGTCCAGGGCCTGCAGCACATCCTCGCGGGTGAGCAGTGCATGACCGTGTTCAAGTCGTCGACCGGCGAGGCCGGCGCGGCGGCGAAGATCGCGATCGCGCTCGTCAAGGGCCAGAAGCCCAAGACGACCGGCACGGTCAAGAGCGGCAGCAAGACGGAGCCGGCCGTGCTCCTGCCGCCGGTTTCGATCACGAAGTCGAACATCAGCACCGTCATCAAGAGCGGTGAGCAGAAGCGGTCGGACATCTGCAAGGGCAAGTACGCCGCGCTGTGCAAGAAGGCCGGGCTGTAGTCCCGACCCGGCTGTGACCATCCGGCGGCGCCGCCCGTACCATGGGCGGCGCCGCCCCGGTCATCCACACTCTGGAGGAGACAGTTGCTGCTCGAGCTTCACGGGGTCTTCAAGCGCTTCGGCGCGGTCACGGCCCTCGCGGGCGTGGACTTCCACGCCGACTCCGGCGAGGTCATGGCCCTCGTCGGCGACAACGGCGCCGGCAAGTCGACGCTGATCAAGTGCGTAGCGGGGATCAACCCCGCCGACGACGGCGAGTTCCTGTGGGAGGGCAGGCCCGTCTCGGTCGACGGGCCGAAGGACTCGGCCGCGCTCGGGATCGAGGTCGTCTACCAGGACCTCGCCCTGTGCGACAACCTCGACGTGGTGCAGAACATGTACCTCGGGCGCGAGTCGCTCTCGTCGTTCCGGCGCCTGGACGAGGCGGTGATGGAGCGCCGCGCGCGCGAGGTCCTCAAGGACCTGGCGGTCACGACGATCAAGTCGGTCCGCCAGCCGGTCGCCTCGCTGTCCGGCGGCCAGCGCCAGTCGGTCGCCGTCGCCAAGGCGGTGCTGTGGAACTCCAAGCTCGTGATCCTCGACGAGCCGACGGCGGCGCTCGGCGTCGCCCAGACGCGCCAGGTCCTCGACCTCACGCGCCGGCTCGCCGAGAACGGCCTCGCCGTCGTGATCGTCTCGCACAACATGAACGACGTCTTCGAGGTCGCCGACAAGATCACGGTGCTGCGCCTCGGCCAGAACGTGGCCGAGTTCGACCGGAGCAAGACGACCCAGCGCGAGGTCGTCGAGGCGATCACCGCCGGCGAGCTGAGCAACGTGCCCGGCATGCAGGACGAGGTGCTGGCATGAGCGCCGTCGCCCAGACCCCGCGTCCGCCGATCGAGGACGAGGCCGGCGTCGCCCCGCCGACCGCGACGCTCGCGCAGGCCACGCGCGAGTGGTGGAGCGGCGTGCGCAACGGCGAGCTCGGCGCGCTGCCGATCGTCGTCGGCATCGTCGCGATCGCGATCTACTTCCAGCTGCGCAACTCCAACTTCCTGACGGCGGGCAACTTCGTCAACCTGATCGCGCAGATGGCGGCGACCGCGATCATCGGCATGGGCGTCGTCTTCGTGCTGCTGCTCGGCGAGATCGACCTGTCGGTCGGCTACGTCAGCGGCGTCGCCGCGGTCATCTCCGCGGTGCTGCTCAACCACTCCTGGCCCGACGGGCCGGCGATCGTCATGGGCCTGCTCGCCGGCCTGGCGATCGGCGTCCTGCAGGGCTTCTTCTTCGCCAAGCTGCGCGTGCCCTCGTTCGTCGTCACGCTCGCGGGCATGCTCGGCTGGAACGGCGTGCTGATCCTCGTCATCGGCGGGGCGGGCACGATCGTCATCCAGGACAAGATCATCAACGGCCTCGCCAACGACTACGCCGCCCCGTGGCTGTCGTGGGTGGTGCTGGCCGCGGCGGTCGGCGGCTACGTCGGCCAGCAGGCGCTGACGGTCTGGCGCCGGGCGCAGGCGGGCCTGCCCAACCAGCCGTGGGTGCTGATCGGGCTCAAGCTCGCCGCCGTCACCGTCTTCTGCGTCCTCGCGGTCGCGTGGGCCGACGCCGACCGCGGCGTCCCCTACGTCGGCCTGGTGCTCGTCGGCCTGTTCGTCTTCTGGACGTTCGTGACCAACCGGACGCGCTTCGGCCGCCACGTCTACGCGGTCGGCGGCAACGCCGAGGCGGCGCGCCGCGCCGGCATCAGCGTGACCGGCATCCGCTGGGCCGTGTTCGGGATCGCGGGCCTGATGTCGGCGGTCGGCGGGCTCGTGCTCGCCTCGCGCCTGAGCTCGGTCGACGACTCGACCGGCGGCGGCACGATCCTGCTCTACTCGATCGCCGCCGCCGTGATCGGCGGGACGTCGCTGTTCGGCGGCCGCGGCAACATCCGCAGCGCGGTCCTCGGCGCGATCCTGATCTCGATGATCGACAACGGCCTCGGCCTGATCAACGTCTCGGCGGGCACGAAGTTCATCGTCACGGCGATCGTGCTGCTGGCCGCGGTCACGATCGACTCGGTCGCGCGGCGGCGCAGCGCCGCGGCAGGGCGGACGTGAACGGCCGCGTCGCGCTCGTCACCGGCGCGAGCCGCGGCGTCGGCGCCGCGGTCGCGCGCGCGTTCTCGCAGCGCGGGGCGAAGGTCGCGCTCGTCTCGCGCACGGGCGGCGACCTCGGCCTGCCCGGCGCGCTCGGCATCGCCTGCGACGTGCGCGATCGCGACGCCGTGTTCGCGGCGGTCGCGCGGACGGTCGAGCACTTCGGCTCGCTGGACTGCGCGATCGCCAACGCCGGGGTCGGGATGTACGGGCCGTTCCTCGAGCTCGACCCCGAGCACCTCGAGGCGATGATCGACGTCAACCTCAAGGGCACGCTGTACACGGCGGCCGCCGCCCTCCCGCACCTGATCGCGGCGGGCGGCGGCGACTTCGTCTCGCTGGCGTCGGTCGCCGGCCTGCGGGCGTTCCCGGGCGAGGCCGTCTACAACGCCTCGAAGTTCGGCCAGGTCGGCTTCACGCGCGCGCTGGACCACGAGCTGCGCGAGCACGGCGTGCGGGCGACCAACCTCTGCCCGGGCGGGATCGCGACCGACTTCGCGATGGGCAGCGGCCGCGACGCGACCTCGACCGCGGGGATGATGTCCGCCGAGGAGGTCGCCGAGACGGTCGTCTGGTGCGTCACGCGGCCGCCCGGGATGCGGATGCTCACGGTGAGCTACCGCCCGATGATCGAGGCCTCGTGGGGGTAGCTCCCCCGCTCCGCCTCGGGCTGCTCTCCACGGCGAACATCTCGGTGAAGCTGCTCGCCGGCGTGGCGAGCGCGCCGTCCGTCGAGGCCGTCGCGGTCGCCAGCCGCGACGCGTCCCGCGCCCGCCGCTTCGCGGCCGAGCACGGGCTGGCGCGCGCGCACGGCGGCTACGACGAGCTGCTCGCCGACCCGGACGTCGACGCGGTCTACGTCGCGCTGCCCAACGCGCTGCACGCCGAGTGGGCGCTGCGCGCGGTGCGGGCCGGCAAGCACGTGCTGGTCGAGAAGCCGCTCTCCACCGACCCGGCGCGCGTGCACGAGCTGTTCGACGCCGCCGACGCCGCCGGCGTCGTCGTGACCGAGGGCCTCATGTGGCGCCACCAGGCGCAGGTCGCGCGCATGGCGGCGCTCGTCGCCGGCGGCGAGGTCGGCGAGCTGCGCCTCGTGCGGGCGGCGTTCTCCTTCACGCTCGACCGGCCCGCGGACGTCCGCTGGGACCCGGCGCTCGGCGGCGGGGCGCTGCTCGACGTCGGCACCTACTGCGTCGACGCCGCGCGCCTGCTCGCCGGCGAGCCGGAGTCGGTCGCGGCGGTCGCGACGCGCGCGCCGTCCGGCGCCGACGCCCGCTTCGCCGCCGTCATGCGCCATCCCGGCGGCGTCCTGGCCGCGTTCGACTGCGCCTTCGACCTCCCCTACCGCGCGTCGCTGGAGGCGATCGGCTCCGACGGGATCGTCCGCCTGCCCGACCCCTGGCACGCGCTCGCGCCCGCGGTC
>DASZVK010000380.1:0-15290 GCA_035547175.1 Solirubrobacteraceae bacterium | reverse complement strand
GGACCTCGACCTCGGTGCTGCGGGCCAGTAGGTCGAGCACCGTGCGCTGGGAGGCCTCGCTCAGCCCGGTGAGCGGCTCGCGGACGAAGCCCGACGGCAGCAACCCGGTCCGCTCCATGATCCACTTGGCCGGCACCGGGTTGACCTCGGCGAAGGCGGCGTCGACCAGCGGGTGAAGCTCGTAGTGCAGGCGCCGAGCCTCGTCGTGGTCGCCGGCGACGAACGCGTCGTAGAGCTGGGCGACCGGGCGAGGGGCGAAGTTGCCGACGCAGCTCAGGTGCCCGCGGCCGCCGAGGCAGAGCATCGGGTAGCAGAGCAGCTCGATGCCCGAGAGGGCGATGAAGTCGCTGCCGCACAGGTCCAGCACGTAGGAGACGTGCTCGAAGTCGCGCGTGGTCTCCTTGATGCCGACGAAGTTGTCGTGCGTGCGGCGCAGGCGGGCGACCGTCTCCGGCGTGATGTCGACGGCCGCCCGGATCGGCACGTTGTAGGCGATGATCGGCAGATCCGGGAATTCGCGGCAGACACGGTCGTACCAGTTGTAGAGACCCTGCTGCTGCGGCCGGCCGTAGTAGGGAGTGACGACGAGCGCGGCCGATGCTCCCAGGCGGTGGGCCTCCGCCGTGAGCTCGAGCGTCTCGTCCATGATCGCCGTGCCCGTGCCGGGCAGCAGCGGGCAGCGGCCGTCGATCGCCTCGGTCGCGGCGCGCATCACCTCGATGCGCTCGGCGACGGTCAGCGAGGTCGGCTCGCCCGTCGACCCGCCGACCGAGATGCCGTGGGTTCCGTTCTCGAGCTGCCAGTCGATCAGATGCCGGACGCTGTCGAGGTCCAGCGACCCGTCGGGATGGAACGGCGTGACCAGCGGCGTGATCGCACCGCGGACGGCGTCGGGGTTGGCTGCGAAGGATGTCATGTCGGGTTCCTCGCGGAGAGGTCGTCGGGGGTTTCGCCGGACAGCCCGGAGCGGTCGTCGGGGGAGCCGTTGCCGGACGCCCGCCGGCTGGCCTGCCATGCCTCGTACTCCGCGCGGCGCCCCTCGGAGAGCGGATAGACGCCGCGGATCGAATCGCCGTCGAGCACGCGCTCGAGCGCCCACGCCTCGCGCTGCTCCTGCGCCAGCGCGTCGAGCGCGACCTCCTCGGCCATCGCGGCCGGGAGCACGATCACGCCGTCGCCGTCGCCGACGAGCACGTCTCCGGGCATCACCAGCGCCCCGCCGCAGGCGATCGGGACGTCGGTTTCCAGCGGGTAGTGGATCAGGCCCAGCACCGCGGCATGCGGCGCCTGGTAGTAGGTCGGCATGTCCAGGCGCGCGACGGCCTCGCTGTCGCGCAGGCCGCCGTCGGTGACGACGCCTCCCGCTCCCCGCACCATCGCGCGGGCGGCGAGGATGTCGCCGATCGTCCCGGCGCCGGGGTCCTGGCGGGCGTCCATGACCAGCACGTCCTCGGGCTCGATCGACTCGATCGCCCGCTTCTGCGCGTTGAGCTCGGCCGTGTCGGCGTCGCGGACGTCCTCGCGCAGCGGCACGTAGCGGAGCGTGCGCGCGTACCCGAACAGCCGGAGGTCGGGGCGGGTGGGCCGCAGGCCGCGGATGAAGCTGTCGCGGATCCCGCGCTTTCGCAGCTGCACGGTCAGCGTCGCCGTCGAGACCTCCTGCAGCGCCGCCTTGGCCTGCGCCGACACTATGACCGGGCGGTGCGGGTGCAGGCCCAGCGCCTGGGCGCGCGCGGCGGGCGTCGCGCGCGGCTGGGCGCCGAACACGGGCGTCGGGGCCTCGGCCTCGACGACCGGGTTGCTCACGCGGCTGTGCCCCACCAGCTCGACTTCGACGACGTCGCCGGGCTGCAGCGCCGACGCCCCGGCGGGCGTGCCAGCGAGGATCACGTCGCCCGGCTCGAGCGTGATGAAGCGCGACAGGTCCGCCACCAGCAGGCCGAACGAGAAGATCAGGTTCGTCGTCGTGTCCTCCTGGACGACCTCGCCGTTGACCGACGTCCGCAGGACGAGGTTGGCGGGATCGAGGCTCTCCGCCGCGACCGGCGCCCCGATCGGGGTGAACCCGTCGTGGCCCTTCGACAGCAGGTTCGACCCCCGGTCGATCCAGCGCATGTCGTACAGGCCGACGTCGTTGGCGGGCGCGTACCAGCCGATGTGGCTCGCGCCGTCCCGGGGCGAGACGTTGCGCGCGCGCCTGCCGACGATCGCGGCGATCTCGCCCTCGAACGTCAGCAGCTCGGTGCCCTGTGGGCGGACGATCGGATCGCCGTCGCCCGACCGCGACGACGGTGGCTTGAGGAAGTACGACGGCGCCTCGGGGACGCGACCGCGCTGCGCGGCCCGCCCCCGGTAGTTGAGGTGGACCGCGATGATCTTGGTGGCCTGGGGCGGAAACGTCACGCAGGGATAAATCCTATACGTTTTGCTACAGGATGAGCGTGGCGACAGCGGTCGCGGAGGCCGCGATGAGGAGGACCCGAGGACGATGACCGACCTGGCCTTCGCCGGTGAAGTCGCCGCGGCCCCCGCGGAGATCCCCCGCGCCGGATCGCTGTACGTCGACGGCCGCTGGGAGGAGGGATCGGGCCCGGCGAGGGCGCGCTGCGCGCCGCCGCCGCCGCTCGCTACGCGTGGACGCGCACGCCGGTCCCCGAGCGCGGGGCGCACCTGCGCGCGATCGCCGACCTGATCGCCGCCAACCGCGACCGCTTCGCACGGATCCTCGTCGACGAGGTCGGCAAGCCGCTCGGCCAGGCCGAGGGCGAGGTCGACTTCGCCGAGATGTTCTTCCGCTACAACGCCGAGTTCGACCGCCGGCTGGAGGGCGACATCCTCCCGGGCGACGTCCGCGGCGAGACCATCCACCTGCTGCGCGTGCCGATCGGCGTCGTCGCGGCGATCTGCCCGTGGAACTTCCCGCTCGCCGTCCTGTGCCGCAAGGTCGCGCCGGCGCTCCTGACCGGCAACACGGTCGTGGTCAAGCCGAGCGAGGTCACCCCGCTGGGCGCGCTGGAGCTCGTCCGCCTGATCGACGAGCAGCTCGACCTGCCGCCCGGGGTCATCAACCTCGTCACCGGCGCGGGCGACGTCGGTCGGGCCCTCGTGCGCTCGCCGATCACGGGCCTGGTCTCGTTCACCGGCCATCGCGACACCGGCAAGGCGGTCATGGCGCTGGCCTCCCAGCACCTCACGCGCGTGTCGCTCGAGCTGGGCGGCAAGGCGCCCGCGATCGTGTGCGCCGACGCCGACCTCGAGCTGGCCGTGCGGTCGATCGTCGCCGCGCGCCACGCCAACGCGGGCCAGGTGTGCACGAGCGTCGAGCGCGTCCTGGTCCAGGCATCGGTGGCGGAGGAGTTCACCGAGCGCTACGTCGCCGCCGTCGAGGCGCTCGTCGTCGGCGATCCGACCGGGCCGGTGGACATGGGCCCGATGGTCAGCGCCAAGCAGCGCGACAAGACGATGGCGGCGATCGCCGGCGCGCTCGAGGAGGGCGCCGAGCTCGTTGCCGGCGGCGGTCGCCCGGCGGGCGAGGGGTACGGCGACGGCTACTGGCTGTCGCCGACCGTCCTCGGCGGCGTGCGCCCGGACATGGGGGTGATGCGCGAGGAGACCTTCGGCCCGGTGACCCCGATCATGCCGATCGGCGACGTGGCCGAGGCCGTGGGCATCGCCAACGACTCGCGCTACGGCCTGTCGGCCTACGTGTTCAGCCGCGACTATGGGACCGTCATGCGCACCGTGGAGGACCTCGAGTTCGGCGAGATCTACGTCAACCGCACGCTCGGCGAGTCCGTCCACGCCCACCACGCCGGCTTCAAGGAGTCGGGGCTGGGCGGCGAGGACGGCAAGTGGGGCCTGCTGCGCTACACCCAGATCAAGACCGCCTACCACCACCATGGCTGACGCCGGCGGTCGATCGGTGCGGGCCCTGCGGCTCGACCCGGCCGACAACGTGGCGGTGGCCGTGACCGCCCTGGCGCCCGGCGAGCGGATCGCGGTGGGCGAGCTGACGGTCGAGGTGCGCGATCCGGTGGCGTTCGGGCACAAGATCGCGCTGGCGGCGGTCGAGCCGGGCGAGGCGATCCTCAAGTATCACGAGGTCATCGGCCGCGCCGCCACGCCGATCGCCGTGGGCGAGCACGTGCACGTGCACAACGTCGTCAGCGCGAGGCTCCCGGGGCCGGGCGACGCGATCGTCGCGACCGCCAACGGCGCCCTGACCGCCTCCGAACGCCGCGGCAACCACGAATTCGCCATACGCCGCACCCACTGCCCCACCCCGTCGCACAGCCGTTCGGGCGGCGCCTAGCCGAAGCGGACCTTGCCGTTCGAGCGCGCCCGCGCGGTGGCGCGGTCGATGAAGTCCAGGCGCCGGATCGCGCCGCGGAACAGCCGCGTGACGAGGCGCAGGCGCGCGTTCTCCGAGCGCAGGTCGAGCAGCCCCTGCTTGGCGGCGAGGCCGAGCTCGACGGTCGCCGCCATCGCGTAGGCGTCCATCGACTCCAGCCGCTCGCGGTCGGGCTCCTCGTCGGTGACCTCGCGGACCAGCTCGGCGTAGGCGTCGTGGGCGGCGGCGACGGTCGGCGGGTGGGGCTCCTCGTCCTTGTCGTCGAGGAACTCGACCGTGCCCGCCGGGTAGGGGACGTCGTCGAGCGAGCCGTGGATCCGCAGCGGCCGCGTGCCGCGCGTGAGGATGTCCATGCGGCCGTCCTCGAAGCGGCGCAGCACGCTGTCGATCCGGCACGCGCAGCCGGTCGAGCGCAGGCCGTCCTCGCCGCTCCAGACGATCCCGAACTCGAGCTCCCGGTCGAGGCAGCGGGCGATCATCGCCCGGTAGCGCGGCTCGAAGATGTGCAGCGGGACCAGCTCGTGGGGCAGGGCGACGATGCCGAGGGGGAACAGCGGGAACGCGTCGACGCGGCCTCCCATGCGGCGAGTCTACGCCCGCGCGACGCGCTCGCTGGGCCTCTGTGTAGGATGCCTGCGATGTCTAGGAAAAGCCTATGCAACCACTGACCCGCCGCCATCTCCTCGGCGCCGCCGGCGCGACCGCGCTGGCCGCCGCGCCCGCGCTCGCCGGCGCCTCGCCGGCGCTCGCCGCGCTGCCCACGCCGCGCCCGACCGCCGACGACAAGGGCTTCCTCACGTTCCTGGCGACCGGCTCCAAGGTCCTGCGCGACCTCTACCTGCGCGCCGGCGGGACGGCGGGCATGAGCGCCGCCGACCGGCGCGCGCTGACCGCCCTGGCGGAGGCCAGGCGCGTGGCGATCCTCAAGTCGACCGGGCCGCTCGGCGGCGACGCGCCGCAGCCCGGCGACTTCGACAGCGTCTTCGCGGCCTCCGACCTCGCCGACCGCGCGAGCGTCCTGGCGCTCGCCGAGAAGCTCGAGCGCCTGCTGTGCGGCGTCGAGGTCAACGGCGCCGCCTACGCGGCCGACTCGGCCACGCGGCTGCTGATCGCGCGCCTGCTCTCCTCCGACGCCGAGGCGCTCGCGGTCGTCCGCGGCCTCGCCGGCAAGACCGGCACGACCGGCCTGCTCGGGCCGGTCGACGTCGACGCCGCCGGCGACGTGCTCGACGCGTACCTGTCCTCCCCGACCGCTCCGCAGGAGTCCCGATGACCCGCCGCCGCTCCCTCGCCGTCGCCCTTGCCGTCGCCGGGGCCCTCGCCGCCGTCCCGGCCGCCGCGAGCGCGCTGACCGTGTACGGGGCGTCGTCGCTGCGCGACGCGCTGCCGGCGCTCGACGGCTCGCCCAGGTACAGCTTCGGCGGCTCGAACACGCTCCAGCTCCAGATCGAGCGCGGCGCGCCGGCCGACCTGTTCCTCGGCGCGTCGCCGGTCGAGGCCACGGCCCTGTACAAGGAGGGGCTGTGCACCAAGCCGGTGACCTACGCGACGAACGTCCTGACCCTGATCGTGCCGGCCTCCAACCCGGCGGGGATCACGAGCGTCGGCGATCTGCGCAAGGGTGGGCTGAGGCTGTCCGTGGGCGCGGCGGGGGTGCCGATCGGCAATTACACGCGCACGATGCTGGGCCGCCTGCGCCTGACGTCGGTCCTGTCGATCAACAAGGTCGACCTCCAGCCGCAGGTGGCGAACATCGCGGCGAGGGTGTCGCTCAACGCGGCGGACGCGGGCTTCGTCTACGTGACGGACGCGAAGCTGGCGGGCAGCTCGGTCAAGCAGGTCAAGCTCCCGACCTGGGCCCAGCCGCCGGTGCGCTACGAGGGCTGCGTGGTCAAGCGCAACGGCGCCGACTCCGACGGGGCGAGCGCGTACCTGGCCAAGCTCACCGGCACGCCGGGGCGCACGGTGCTGAAGAAGTACGGCTTCGGGCTGCCGAAGCAGCCGAAGAAGAAGTAGGGCACGAGCGGTGACGGAGCGCGCCCGCCGGGCGGCGCCCGTCACGCTGCTCGTCACCGCGCTGGCGGTCGTCGTCGCGTTCCTCGCGGTGCCGGTCGTCGCGCTGTTCTGCGAGGTGCCGCTGGCGCGCGTGCCGGCGCTGATCGGCGGCCGCCAGGTCCGCGAGGCGCTGTGGGTGACGGCCCGCACGGTCGCGATCGCCGACGGCGCGATGCTGCTGTTCTGCACGCCGGCCGCGTACCTGCTCGCCACGCGCCGCTTCCCCGGGCGCGGCGCGCTGATCACCGTGCTGGAGCTGCCGCTCGTGCTGCCGCCGGCGGTCGCGGGCGTCGCGCTGCTGTCGGCGTTCGGCCGCGGCGGGCTGTTCGGCGACGCCCTCCAGGACGCCGGGATCGTGCTGCCGTTCACCGAGTGGGCCGTCGTGCTGGCGATCCTGTTCGTCTCCTCGCCGTTCTACGTGCGCGCCGCGATCGCCGCGTTCGAGACGCTCGACCCGGTCTACCGCGAGGCGGCGCGGTCGCTCGGGGCGGGGCCGTGGGCGACCTTCCGGCTGGTCACGGCGCCGCTCGCCGCCTCGGGCCTGACGGCCGGCTGGGTGCTGGCGTTCGCGCGCGGCATCGGCGAGTTCGGCGCGACGATCATCTTCGCGGGCAGCGTCCGCGGGCAGACGCAGACGCTCACGCTGGCGATCTACGACCTGATCGAGAGCGACTTCGACGCCGCCCTGGCGATGGGCATCCTGCTCGTCGTCACCTCGGCGGTCGTGCTCGTCGCCTACAAGCTCGTCGCCTGGCGGCGGACGCGGCCGGTGGCGGCGCGGCGCTAGGACGGTCTAGGGTTGTCCCGGTGCAGGAGCTGATCCGCATCGGGGAGGTCGCCAAGGCGCTCGGCGTCAGCATCGACACGCTGCGCCGCTGGGAGGCCGACGGGCGGGTCGAGTTCGTGCGCCGCGGCCGCCAGCGCTACCTGCCGGCCGAGGAGCTCAGCGAGCTCGTGCGCCGGCACGTCGGCACGGGCCCGCACCAGACCAGCGCGCGCAACCGCATGCCCGGCACCGTCGTCGCCGTCGAGAAGGACGGCGTGATGGCGAAGGTCGAGCTCTCCTGCGGCCCGTTCCGGATCGTCTCGCTGATGTCGCGCGAGGCGGCCGAGGAGCTCGGGCTCGAGCCGGGCGCGTCGGCGACGGCGGTCGTCAAGGCGACGACCGTGATCGTCGAGCGCTGAGCGGGCCCGGCGCCGGCTCGCGGCGGAAGGTGATCGTGAACGCCCGGGCGGCGGACGTCGGCCTGCCCGGCGTCGCGGTCAGCGTCACCGGGGTGCTGCGGCCGTCGCCGACGGAGAACGCCTGCAGCGCCCGCATCGTGATCGCGAGGCTGGGGTAGTGGACGCTGGTCACGCCGCTGGTGATCGCGCGCGTGGTCGTCACCTCGGCGTCGGAGAAGCGGCTGTCGTCGAACTGCGCCAGCGGCAGGACCTTGCAGCCGACCGTGCCGCTCTTGCAGATCGCCGGCGCCTCGAGGATCCACTCGGCCGAGCTGAGGTCCGGGTCGCGGTCGGCGGTCAGGTCGCGCGTGCGCGAGACCCCGGTCGTGAGGTCGTCCATCTCCAGGTGCACGGCGCGGCCGCGGACGCGGACCGACGCCCTGACCCTGTCGCCGGGCCGGACCGTGAGCTCCAGGCGCCGCGTCGGCGCCGGCACGAGCTCGGTCCAGGCCGAGTAGTACAGCGAGCCGTCGGCCCGGCAGTCGGACTCGGTGCCGATCTGGGCGAGCGTCGTGGCGTCGCCGTAGTAGCCGCCGATGCCGACCCAGTTGGAGGCGTAGGTCGCCCGGTGCGGCGTGCAGACGACCCCCGGGACCGTCCAGGCGCCGCCGACCTGCCTGAACCTGGTCGCCCGGTCGCGCGTGGCGACCGCGTAGCCCGACCAGTTCCTGCTCACCACCGGCGTGATCCTCGCGGGCGCCGCGGCGGCGGGCGCGGCCGTGGCCGCCAGCGCCGCGAGCAGCAGGGCGGCGACGGCCCGGCGCACCGGCGGCTTCCTAGACGGCCTCGCGCAGCACGCGCCCGGCCAGCTCGACGCTCTCGAGGTCCTCGACGTCGGAGAGGTTGAAGATCAGGCCGTCGAGGCCCGCGTCGAGGTGCGCGCGCGCCTGCTCGGCGATCTCGTCGGGCCCGCCGACCCAGGCGCCGAGGCGCACGGCGTCGAGGCCGGGGCGCAGGTTGGCGAGCTTGCGCTGCGCGGCCTCGTGCGTGTCGGCGACGATCAGCGTCCCCAGCCGGGTCTTGGTGATCTCGGCCGGGTCGCGCCCGACCGCCTCGCAGTGGCCCTCGAGCACGGAGACCTTGTGCCTGACCTGCGCGGCGTCGCCGAAGACGTTGGACGCGTCGGCGTAGCGCGCGACCAGGCGCAGCGTCTTGCGCTCGCCGCCGCCGCCGACCATGATCGGGACGTCGCCGCGGATCGGGCGCGGGTTGTTGAGCACGCCGGAGATCGAGTGGTGGCGCCCCTCGTAGGAGGGCCGCTCCTGGGTGAACATCGCCCGCGCGATGTTCAGGTGGTCCTCGAGGCGCTCGAAGCGCTCGGCGATCGGCGGGTAGCGGAACCCGTACTGCTCGTGCTCGGCGTCGAACCAGGCGGCGCCGATGCCGTGGATCGCGCGGCCGCCCGACAGCACGTCGAGCGTCGTCGTCATCTTCGCGTGCAGCGCCGGGTTGCGGTAGGTGACGCCGCCGACCATCAGGCCGAGCTTCAGCGCGCTCGTCCGCGCGGCGATCGCCATCAGCGCCATGTTGCCCTCGAGCATCCACAGCTCCTGCGCGCCGACCGACGGGATCTGGATCAGGTGGTCCATCACCCAGATCGAGTCGAAGCCGCTGCGCTCGGCGGTCGTCGCGATCTCGGTCAGCCTGTCGAGCAGCCGCTCGGGCGGCGTGCCCTCGAAGTTGAAGTAGGGGATCTGCAGGCCGAGGCGGGTGACGGGCTCGCTCATGCGGCGAGGATACGCCCGGCCCCCGTGTAGACGTTGACGTGCTCGCCGCGCGCGAAGCCGGCCAGCGTCATGCCGCGGTCGGCGGCCAGCTCGATCGCCAGCGACGTCGGCGCGCCGACGCCGACGAGGATCGGCGCCCCCGCGACCGCGGCCTTCTGCACGAGCTCGAACGACAGCCGCCCGCTCACGCAGAGGATGCGCTCGTGCAGCGGCAGCAGCCCGTCGAGCAGCGCGCGGCCGATCACCTTGTCCATCGCGTTGTGGCGACCGACGTCCTCGCGCACCAGCAGCAGCTCGCCCGCGGGCGTGAACAGGCCGGTGGCGTGGACGCCGCCCGTCCGCGCGAACGCGGGCTGGCGCAGGCAGCCGGGCAGCGCCGCGAGCAGCTCGCGGGGGACCTGCGGCCGTCCCTCGGGCAGCGGCGCGGCGTGGACCGCGACCTCCTCCAGCGAGCCGCGCCCGCAGACGCCGCACGAGGACGTCGTGTAGAAGCGCCGCGCGTCGGGGTCGCGCGTCAGCGGGCCCGCGACCTCGATCACGTTGTTGGCGAAGTCGTCGGTCAGGCCCGCCTCGCGCGGGCCGTCGATCAGGCCCTCGCCGTGCAGGAAGCCGAGCGCGAGCTCCTCGTCGTGGCCGGGCGTGCGCATCGTGATCGCCAGCGCGCGCCCGTCGACGCGGATCTCCATCGGCTCCTCGACCGCGACCACGTCCTGGCGGCCGTCGTGCTCGACGACGGCCACCATCCGCGGGTCGTGGTCGGTGCCTCCCCGCACCGGGCGCCGTCAGGCCAGGGCGAGCGCGGGCCGCTCCGCCGGAGCCTCGGACACCGGCCGCACGTCGACGGCCACGACCTTGTACTCCGGGCAGGAGGTGTTGACGTCCATCGACGGGCCGACGAGCAGGTTCGTGCGCACCTCCGGGAAGTGGAAGGCGGTGAACACGTGCCCGGGCTCGATCCGGTCGGTGACGTGGACCGCGACCTCGATCCGGCCGTAGGCGCTGCGCACGGAGACGACGTCGCCGTCGGACACCCAGGCCCGCGCGGCGTCGTCGGGGTGCATCTCGAGCACCTCGTGGTCGACGAGCTCGAGGTTGCCCGTACGGCGGGTCATCGTGCCGGCGTTGTAGTGCTGCAGGCGCCGGCCGGTGACGAGCACCAGCGGGAACTCGTCGGAGGCCTCGGACCCCGGCGGCTTGTAGGGCAGCGCCGCGAGCTGGCCCCTGCCGTCCTCGGTCAGGAACTCGGTCTCGTACATGATCGGCGAGTCGGTGCCGTCCGCTGCCACCGGCCACTGCAGCCCGCGGCGGCCGAGGCGCTCGTAGGTCACGCCGGCCAGGTCGGGCGTCAGCGCGGCGATCTCGAGCATCGCCTCCTCGGGCGTCTCCAGGCCCATGTCGTGGCCCATGCGCCGCGACAGCTCGGTGATGATCGCGAAGTCGGTGCGCGCCTCGCCCGGGGGCTCGATCGCGGCCTCGACGAGCTGGATGCGCCGCTCGGCGTTGATGAACGTGCCGTCCTTCTCCAGGAACGCCGACGCCGGCAGGATCACGTCGGCGTACCTCGTCGTCTCGGTCTCGAAGATGTCCTGGCAGACCAGGAACTCCAGCGACTCCAGCGCGTGGATGACGTGCGCCGTGTTCGGGTCGGTCTGGGCGACGTCCTCGCCGAAGATGTACATCGCCTTGAGGTCGCCGGCGACCGCCGCGTCGAACATCTGCGGGATCGTGTAGCCCTTGTGGCGCGACAGCGCGACGCCGTAGCGCTCCTCGAAGAGGCGCGCGACCGACTCGTCCTCGACCGAGCGGTACATCGGGTAGGTGTCCGGCAGCGCGCCCATGTCGGACGAGCCCTGGACGTTGTTCTGGCCGCGCATCGGCAGCAGCGCGTTGCCCGGGCGCCCGATGTGGCCGGTCATCAGCGCCAGGTTGCAGATCAGGCGCACGGCCTCCGAGCCGTACTTGTGCTCGGTCACGCCCAGGCCCCAGGCGATCGAGGCGTTGCGCGCCTCGCCGTAGATGTGGGCGGCGCGCACGAGGTCGGCGGCCGGGACGCCGGTGACGCGCTCGGTCTCCTCCGGCGTCCACTCGTCGATCAGGTCGCGCAGCTCCTCCCAGCCGTCGGTGCGCGCGGCCATGAACTCCTCGTCCATCAGGCCGTCGCGGTGGAGGACGTGGGCGAGCCCGAGCAGCACGGCGGAGTTGGTGCCCGGGCGCGGCCCGAGGTGCAGGTCGCCGTAGTCGGCGAGCTCGATGCGGCGCGGGTCGATCGTCACGAGCTTCATCCCGGCGATCACGGCCTGCTTGATCCGCGCGCCGGCGACCGGGTGGGCCTCGGTCGGGTTGGAGCCGATCACGATCAGCGCGTCGGCGAGCTCGAAGTCGTCGAACGAGCCGCTGGCGCCCGAGTGGCCCAGCGACTTGCGCATCGCGTACGAGGTCGGCGAGTGGCAGACGCGCGAGCAGTTGTCGATGTTGTTGGTGCCGATCGCCGCGCGCATGAAGCGCGACATCACGTAGCAGTCCTCGTTGGTGGCGCGCGAGGACGCCAGGCCCGCGAGCGCGTCGGGGCCGTGCTCGGCCTTGATGCGGCCCAGCTCGGAGACGATCCGGTCGAACGCCTCCTCCCACGTCGCGGGGCGCGGCTCGCCGCCGCGCACGTCGCGGATCAGGGGCGTCGTCAGGCGCTGGCGGTGGCGGGCGAAGCGGTGCGCGAAGCGGCCCTTCAGGCAGGTGTGGCCCTTGTTGGAGGGGCCGTCCATCGTCGGGGCGATGCGCTCGATGCGGCCGTCGTCGTCGACGTGCACGTCGAGGCGGCAGCCGACGCCGCAGTAGCCGCAGGTGGTGGTGACCGTGTTGCTCATGCGACCTCCCAGATGGCGTGGGTCGGACAGGTGTCGGCGCATGCGCCGCAGGAGACGCACACGGAGTCGCGGAAGCCCTGGTCGAGGCCGGCCACGACGTTGGCGGTGAAGCCGCGCCCGACGGTGGCCAGGGCGAAGGTGCCCTGGACCTCGTCGCAGGCGCGCACGCAGCGCCCGCACGAGATGCACATGTCGTGGTCGAACGCGAGGTAGGGATGGTTGCGCTCGGCCTCCAGGCCGACGTGCGTCGCGCCCGGCCAGCGCGGGCTGTGGCCGGCGCCGAAGCCGAAGCCGGCGGCGACGCGCGCCAGCTCGGTGTCGGGGTCCGGCGCGTGGGGCAGCTCGGAGAGGACGAGGTCGACGACGTTGGAGGCGATCCGGCGGGCGCGCTCGTCGCGCGTGTCGACGACCATCCCGTCGCGCACGATCGTCGTGCAGGAGGGCAGCGGCGCCCGCGCGCCCTCGATCCCGACGAGGCACACGCGACAGGCGCCGAACGGGTCCTGGCGGTCGTCGAAGCACAGCGTCGGGACGTCGCAGCCGGCCGCGCGGGCGGCCTCGAGCACCGTCGCGTCGTCGGCGACCTCGACCTCGATGCCGTCGATCGTGACGTTGGCCATCAGGCGAGCCCCAGCTCATCGGGGAAGTGCGTCAGCATGCTGCGGAGCGGCGCGGGCATCCCGCTGCCGTGGGCACACAGGCTACCGACCTCGAGCGTCTCCAGCAGCTCCTCCAGCGACGCGCGGTCGACCGGCGCGCCGTCGGAGAACATCTCGTGCGCGCGGCGCAGGCCGATCCGGCACGGGAAGCACTTGCCGCAGCTCTCGGCGGCGCCGAAGTGCAGCAGGTGCCGGGCGACGTCGCGCATGCTCGTCGTGTCGTCGAAGGCGAGGATCGAGCCGTGGCCGACCATGCAGCCCTCGGCGGCCAGCGCGTCGTAGTCGAACGGGGTGTCGAGCTTCGAGGCCGGCAGGATGCCGGCGAGCGGCCCGCCGATCTGGAGCGCCTTGATCGAGCGGCCGTCGCGCAGGCCGCCGGCGACGTCCTCGCACAGCTGGCGCATCGTCGTGCCGAAGCTGACCTCGTAGACGCCGGGGCTCGCGAAGCGCTCGTTGAAGCAGACGAGCTTGGAGCCGGCCGTGTCGCCGGGCGAGAGCGCCTGGTAGGCCTCGGCGCCGTGGGCGGCGATGTAGCCCATGTTCGACAGCGTCTCGACGTTGTTGACGACCGTCGGCAGGCCGAAGACGCCGCGCTGGGCCGGGAACGGCGGACGCGCCGAGACGGTCCCGCGCAGGCCCTGCAGGCAGGCCAGCAGCGCGGTCTCCTCGCCGACGACGTAGGAGCCGGCGCCCTCGACGATCGTCACGTCGAAGCAAAAGCCGCTGCCGAGCACGTCCTCGCCCAGCAGCCCGTCGGCGTGCGCGCGGCGGACCGCCTCCTCGAGCGCGGGCTTCGAGCGCGGGTACTCCGAGCGCGTCAGGACGAAGCCGTGCTGGGCGCCGACCGCGTAGCCCGCCAGCGCGAGCCCCTCGATCAGCAGCTCCGGGTTGTCCTCCATCAGGTACTTGTCGATGTAGGAGCCGGGGTCGCCCTCGTCGCCGTTGGCGACGATGAACTTCTCGGTCCCCTCCGAGGCGCGCGTGAACTCCCACTTGGTCCCGGCCGGGAAGCCGGCGCCGCCGCGGCCGCGCACGTTGGCGGCCTTGACCTCCTCGAGCAGCCGCTCGGGCGTCATCTCGGTCAGCGCCCGGCGCAGGCCGGCGTAGGCGCCGCGCACGGTCAGGACCGGCGTGGCGAGCGTGCTGCGGGCGGGCGGCTCGGGGGCGGCGCGCTCGCTGCCGCCGAGCACGCGGGCGACGACGCCCGGCCCGGCGTCGACGACGTCGCCGACGCGGATCGCGGGGGAGGAGTGGCAGAAGCCCAGGCAGACGGTCTCGGCGAGCGAGACGGAGCCGTCCTGCGCGCGCTCGCCGAGGCCCAGCCCGAGGCCGTCCCTGATCGCGTCGACGTGGGCGTCCCCGGTCGCGGCGAAGCAGGCCGTGCCGGTGCAGACGCGCACGTGGCGCTCGCCGCGCGGCGCCAGCAGGTCGTCGTAGAAGGTGGAGATCCCGTAGACCGTCGCCTCGGGCAGGCCCGATCGCTCGGCCGCCGCGCGGCGGTCGTCGTCGGTGATCTCGCCGCGCTCGTCGATCGCGGCCTTGAGCACCGCCAGCGCCGACGGCGCGTCCTCGGCGTGGTGTCGCCGGATGAGCTCCACGAGGTTCTTCGACATAGGCACGATGGATTATCGCGCCTTCAGGACGGGAGCGCATAAGAGCCAACGTCGATCTATCGATCGATGGTGCTTATCATCCTCGGCCGGACGATGCTGCTGCGCCGGCTCGAGTACCTCGTCGCGCTCGATCGCGAGCGGCATTTCGGCCGCGCCGCGGCGGCCTGCCACGTCTCGCAGCCCGCCCTGTCGGCCGCGCTGACGCGCCTCGAGGAGGAGCTGGGCGTGCCGCTCGTGCGCCGCAGCCGGCGCTTCGAGGGCCTGACGCCCGAGGGCGAGCGCGTCATGCGCTGGGCGCGCCGCGCGCTGCAGAGCGTCGAGGGCCTCCAGCAGGAGATCGGGCGCCTGCGCGGCGGGCTGGAGGGGACGCTGCGCCTCGGCGCGATCCCGACGTCGCTGTCGGCCACGGCGCTGATCAGCACGCGCTTCCGCGAGCTGCACCCGTCGATGCGCGTGCAGATCCGCTCGATGCGCTCGCGCGACATCGCCGCCGAGCTGGCCTCGGGCGAGCTCGACGCGGGCGTGACCTACCTCGACAACGAGCCGCTCGAGGACGTCGACACGCTGGCGCTGTGGAACGAGGGCTACCTGCTGGTGCGCGCCGGCGGGGAGGCGACGACGACGACGTGGGCGCAGGCCGCGTCGCTGCCGCTGTGCCTGCTCAGCGTCGACATGCAGCACCGCCGGATCGTCGACGCGGCCTTCGCCGCCGCGGGCGCGGCGCCGTCGCCCGTCGTCGAGACCAACTCGGTCGCGACGCTGATCGCGCACGCGCGCGCCGGCATCCCCGGGGTCACCGC
>DASZVK010000379.1:0-8177 GCA_035547175.1 Solirubrobacteraceae bacterium | reverse complement strand
CGCCTCCTCGCTCATGTCCTCCGGCCGCCAGGCCGGCTCGAGCTCGCAGGCCACGTCGATCTCGCGCAGGCCGGGGAGCTGCCACAGGCAGGCGCGGATCTGGTCCTCGATGTAGCTCGACAGCGGGCAGGCGGGCGTCGTCACGGTGAAGCGCACCCGCGCCACGCCGGCGTCGACCTGCGCCGAGCGCAGGAGGCCGAGCGAGACGATGTCCAGCCCGAGCTCGGGGTCGATCACGTCGCGCAGCAGCGCGGCCACCGTGTCGGCGGAGGGGGCGTCGGCGAGCAGGTCCAGGCCGGGCGCGTGGGCCACGCGCCCGCCGGGCTCGGGGGCCGGGTGCTCGGAGCTGACGCCGCCGAACAGCATCGGCTATTTTATACATCACAACTGGGGAAATCTGTAACGCCCCGCCCCCGAGACGAGGAGCCCTCCATGTCCGTGACGACCCTTGACGTGCGCACCGAGCCCCCGGCCCGCCGCCACACGCTGATCTTCGACACGTGGAGCGCCCTGCCGGGCGGCGGCGCGTTCGAGCTGGTCAACGACCACGACCCCAAGCCGCTGCGCTACCAGTTCGAGGCCGAGCACGCGGGGCAGTTCAGCTGGGACTACGTCGAGCAGGGCCCCGACGTCTGGCGCGTCCGCATCGGCCGCGTGTGAGCGGGCCGCTGCGCCCGCGCGCGACGGGCCGGCCCACCGCCGGCACCGACGCGCGCGCGGCGGGCGCCCTCGATACTGCAGGACACAGCGATCGCGAAGGAGGCCACCGATGAGGCTCGACTACCAGAAGGCGCTGCCCGCCGGGCTGCGGGGCATGCTGGCCCTGGAGCAGGCGGTGCGCGACAGCACGCTCGAGCCGGAGCTGCTCGAGCTGGTCAAGACGCGCGCCTCGCAGATCAACGGCTGCGCCTACTGCCTGGACATGCACACCAAGGACGCCCGCGCGCGCGGCATGGACGAGCAACGCCTGCACGTGCTCGCGGCGTGGCGGGAGGCGCCCTTCTACAGCGACCGCGAGCGCGCGGCGCTGGCCTGGTGCGAGGCGCTGACGAGCCTGCCGGCCAGCGGCGCCCCCGACGAGGACTACGAGCCGCTGACCGAGTGCTTCTCCGACGAGGAGATCGCGGCGCTGACCTACGCGATCGTCGCGATCAACGGCTGGAACCGGCTCGCGGTCGGCCTGCGCTCGCCGGTCGGCGACTACGTCTCGCCCCATGCGGCGGCCGTCGGCTGAGCGACGCGCGGGCGCCTCGGGAGGAAGATGAGAGCATGAGCGCGAGCACCGACGAGGATCCCGTCCGCACGGCGGTCGAGCACCTCGTGCGCACCGCGGACGTCGAGCTGATCCCGCTGCGCAACCTCGACGACCAGCTCGCCGCGATCCCGTCGGGGACCGTGGTGACGATGACGATGTCGGTCAAGCTCGGCATCGATCGCACGCTGGAGTACACGGAGCGGGCGGCGCAGGCCGGCCTGCGCGTGATCCCCCACCTGGCCGCCCGGCAGGTCGCCGACCGGGCGCAGCTGCGCGAGATCGTCGGGCGCCTGCGCGAGATGGGGATCGAGGACCTCTACGTGGTCGGCGGCGACGCACCCGAGCCGGCCGGCGCCTACGTGGCGGCGATCGAGCTGCTCGAGGACCTGGCCGGCATCGACCACGGCTTCGAGACGATCGGCGTCGGCTGCTACCCGGAGGGCCATCCGGCGATCTCCGACGCGGCGCTGCTCGACGCGCTCGTGCGCAAGCAGCCGCACGCCTCCTACATGGCCAGCCAGCTCTGCTTCGACGCGGGGGCGCTGGTCGGCTGGCTGCGCCGCATGCGCGCGGCCGGGATCACGCTGCCGCTGCACCTCGGCGTCGCCGCCCCGATGCGCATCGACAGGCTCGCGCCGCTCTCGGCGCGGATCGGGGTGGGCACGTCGCTGCGCTACCTGGCCAAGCAGCGCGGCCTGCTGGGGATGCTGCTGCGCGGGCGCGCCTACCGGCCCGAGCGCCTGCTCGACGACCTCGGCGAGGCGCTGACCGACCCCGAGCTGGCCATCGAGCAGGTGCATCTGTTCTCGTTCAACCAGGTGACGGCGACGCTGGACTGGCAGCGGCGCCTGCTGGGCGCCTAGCGCCCCACGTCAGCCCGCCAGCGTCGCCTCGAGCGTGACGTCCGGCACGCCGGCGAGCGCGCGGCTGACCGGGCAGCCGGCCTTCGCCGCCGCCGCGTGCTCCTGGAACGCGGCGTCGTCGAGGCCCGGGACGCGGCCGATCGCGACCAGCGCGATGCTGGTGATCGTCGGCGCGCCGTCGACGAAGCGCAGCGTCACCGTCGCGTCGACGTCGACCGACTCGGGCGGCGAGCCGGCCTCGGCGAGGATGTTCGAGAGCGCCATCGCGAAGCACGAGGCGTGCGCGGCGGCGATCAGCTGCTCGGGGTTCGCCCCCGGGCCGTCCTCGAAGCGCGAGCGGAAGGAGTACTCGCCGGCGATCGAGTCACCTGCCGTGAAGGTCCCGCTGCCGCCCTTCAGATCGCCCTGCCACCGCGCCGTTCCCTTTGCCGGCATGCCGTCCTCCTGTCTGTCGTTGCTCTGTTCGCGCGGGCCCGCCGCCGTGCGGTGGCGCGGCCCGTCGCCGTGTCTCAGCTGCTGCAGAAGCCGCTGCGATCGCTCGTCAGGCACAGCAGGCCGCGCAGCGTGCGGCCGTCGCGATCGACCACGACCAGCCGCTGGCCGCCGTCGGCGTCCAGGCGGGCGATCGCCTCGCTCAGCGGCGCGTCGGGGCCGATCGTCGGCATGTCCCGGCGCGCCAGCGCGCGGGCCGGCCGGTCGTCGGGGAGGTCGTCGCGCAGCGCGCCGCGCTCGACCGCTCCGGCGAACGCCGTGCCGTCGACGAGCAGCGCGGTCAGCACGTGCGGGTTGGCGAACGCCGCGCGCAGGTCGGCCACGGTCGCGTCCGCCGGCATCGTCTTCGGCGCGGCGACCATCGCGTCGGCGACGCGCACGTCGTCGCCGTCGCCCGGCCCGACCCGCGGGTTGTCGCAGTCCTGCGCGCTCATCCCGAGCCCTCCGCCGTCATCCGCGCGACGCCGCTCGCCGGCGCCCCGCGCACCTCCGGCGCCGCGTGGTCGAGCCGCACGAGCACCGCCAGGCAGACGACGGCCACGAGGGCCAGCAGCGCGAAGCCGATCACGTAGCTGCCGGTGGCCGACTTGACGATGCCCATCACGATCGGCGGGAAGAAGCCGCCGAGCCCGCCCGAGGCCCCGACGACGCCGGTGACCGAGCCGACCTGGCGCGGGAACCACTCGGCCACCAGCCGGAACACCGCGCCCGTGCCGAGGCCCAGCGCGACGGCCATCGTCAGGCAGCAGGCGGTCAGCGGCACCATGTGGCGATAGGAGGCGGCGAGGCCCAGCGCGAGCAGGCCGGTGCCCACGAACGACGCCATCAGCACGCGCCGCGCGCCGACCCGGTCCGAGAGCCATCCGCCCGTGGGCCGCGCGATCACGGCCAGCAGTGCGAACCCGGCGGCGCGGGTGCCGGCGTCGGCGCGGCTGAGGTGGTGCACGCCGGTCAGCAGCTTGGGCAGGTAGAGGAACATCGCCACGAAGCCGCCGAAGGCGAGGAAGTAGAACAGCGTCAGCGCCCAGGCCCGGCGGTCGCGGCGGAACGGCGCGAGCATCGCCTCCAGCGAGGCGCCGCCGGCCAGCGGCGGCCCCGCCGTGCGGGCCCGCCAGGCGAAGATCACGGCCACGACGGCGACCAGGCCGGCGGCCACCCAGAACGGGGCGGCCAGCCCCCAGGCGTCGGCGATCCGCGGTGCCGTCAGGCCGGCCAGCACGGTGCCGCCCATCCCGGCGCCGTAGACGCCGAGCGCGAAGCCCTGGCGGTGGGCCGCGTACCAGCGGCTGACGAACGGCACCCCGATCGCGAACGAGGCGCCGGACACGCCGAGCAGCAGGCCGAGCACCAGCAGCCCGGCGTAGCTGTCGTGCCACAGCGCCAGCGCGACCAGCGGCGCGAGCGTGAAGAGGAGCACCCCGACGAACACGCGCCGGCCGCCGAGGCGGTCGGTCATCACCCCGAACGGGACGCGCAGCAGCGAGCCGAGGATCACCGGCACGGCGACCATGACCGACAGCTCGAAGTCGCTGAGCCCGAGGCTGTCCTGGAGGTCGGGGCCGAGCGGGCCGAGCAGGCTCCAGGCGTAGAAGCAGGCGGTGAAGGCCATCGTGCCGAGCACCAGCGCCTCGGTCGCCTGGCGGTCCTCCGGCGGGGCGGGTGCGGCGGGGCTCGGGACGGCGGGCGACTCGGGCTCGGGCGGGGTCATCAGCGCAGCGACGCGCGGGAGACGGAGTAGCGGCGACGGTAGAGGATGTAGGGACGCCCGAGGTAGGCCAGCGGGATGCTCCAGGCGTGCACGAGGCGGCTGAACGGGAAGACGGCCCAGAAGCCCCAGGCGACGATCGCGTGCAGCTGGTAGACCAGCGGCGCCCCCGAGATCGCGTCGACGTCCGGGTCGAGGTAGAAGAGCGACCGCCACCACGGGCCGATCGACGCGCGGTAGTCGTACGGGGAGTCGGTGACCAGCGTGTGGCCGAAGGTCATCCAGCAGCCCATGACGATCAGCACCGTCAGCAGCAGGTAGGTGAGCATGTCGGTCCGCGTCGTGGTGCGGCGCACGCGGTCGCTGCTCGCCCGCCGGTAGACGAGGCCGACGAAGCCGACGAGCGTGACTGCTCCGGCGAGGCCGCCCGCGATCCCGGCGAACCAGCGGTAGAAGCCCTCGGAGATCCCGACCCACTCGGTCGCCGACTCGGGGATGCAGACGCCGATCACGTGGCCGCCGATCGCGGCCAGCGCCCCGTAGTGGAACGCGGGGCTGGCCCAGCCGAGGATGCGCCGGTCGAGCAGCTGCGTCGAGCGCGTGGTCCAGGTCAGCTGCCCGGCGCGGTAGCGCCAGACGTGGCCGACGACGAACACGGCGACCGCCGCGTAGGGCAGGATCGCCCACAGCAGGAGCTTGCCGGCGCTCACCGGCGCGCCTCCATCGCCGGCACGACCTCGGGCGGCGCGAACGGCTCGATGCCGACGAGCTCCTGCGGCGGGCCGCCGGCGCCGAGCACGACCGCGCGGGCGCGGTCGGCGGCGCTCGGCTCGCCCAACGTCAGGCGGACGGCGTCGAGGACGCGCGCGTAGGGGCTGTCGAGGTCGGCCAGCGCCGCGTGGAGGAGCTCGAGCGCGGCGCGGTGCTCGCGCAGGACGATCTCGCCGCGACCGTCGGGCGCGTCGGCGGCGAACTCGAGCATCGCCGGCAAGAAGTCGGGCAGCTCGGTGCCCTCGAGCGGCAGCCCCGCCGACCGGTACATGCGCTTGAGGCGCAGCAGCGCGGCGCCGCGCTCGCGGCGGTCGCCGTCGCCGTAGAAGGTCAGGTAGAGCCCGGAGCGCTTGCGCAGGTCGAACGTCTCGACGTAGTGCTGGGCGGCGGCCAGCGGCGGCGTCGACGTCCACCAGCCGCAGAACTCGCGCAGCGCCGCGGCGGCCGGCGACTCGCGCAGCTCGGCGACGACGGCGACGACCTCGTCGCGCGCGGCGAGCAGCTCCTCGTCGGGGTAGGACAGCAGCAGCGAGCAGAGCTTGTACGTCGTCGCCGCGCTCTGGCGCCGCCGGCCGCGCGCCCTCATCGACCCTCGCCCGCGTCGGCCCGGCGGCGCTCGCCGAGCATCTCGACGATGTCCAGCCGCACGGGCTCGTCGGTCATCATGAAGCCCTCCGACGGGGCCGGCGCGACCGCGCCGCAGTTGCCCGGGCCGCCGGCGAAGTCCAGGCCGCAGGCGCCCTGCTGCTCCATCAGCCGCCCGGCCAGCTCGGTGTGGGCCTGCGGGATCACGTAGCGGTCCTCGTACTTGGCGATCGCCAGCAGCCGGTACATGTCCTCGGCGTCGCGGACGCTCAGCCCCGCCGCGGCGGCGATCGCCTCGTCGTGCTCGCCGAGCACCTCGCGCTTGCGCATGTGGCCGCGCATCGCCGCCAGCCGGCGCAGCACGTCGCGGATCACGCCGGCGTCGCCGGCGGCCAGCAGGTTGGCCAGGTAGTCGATCGGGATGCGCAGCGCGTCGATCGCCCCGAAGACGTCGTCGGGGTCGGCCTCGTAGCCGTCGGTCTCCAGCGTGCCGACGATCGGCGACAGCGGCGGCACGTACCAGACCATCGGCAGCGTGCGGTACTCGGGGTGCAGCGGCAGCGCGACGCGGTAGCGGTGGGCGAGCGCGTAGACAGGCGAGCGGCGCGCGGCCGCGATCCAGTCCTCGGGGATGCCGTCGCGCAGCGCCTGCTCGCGCACCGCCGGGTCCTCGGGGTCGAGGAAGACGTCTTGCTGGGCGGCGAGCAGGTCGTGCGGGTCGGGGACCGAGGCGGCCGCCTGCACCCGGTCGGCGTCGTAGAGGACGAGCCCGATGTAGCGGATCCGCCCGACGCACGTCTCCGAGCAGATCGTCGGCTGGCCGATCTCGATGCGCGGGTAGCACAGCGTGCACTTCTCGGCCTTGCCGGTGACGTGGTTGAAGTAGACCTTCTTGTACGGGCAGCCCGACACGCAGAAGCGCCAGCCGCGGCACTTGTGCTGGTCGACGAGCACGATCCCGTCCTCCTCGCGCTTGTACATCGCGCCCGACGGGCAGCTGGCGACGCACGACGGGTTCAGGCAGTGCTCGCAGATCCGCGGCAGGTAGAACATGAACGCCTGCTCGTAGGTCGCCGTGACCTGCTCCTCGATGCCGCGCGTGAGCGGGTCGGAGTGGATGCGCTCCGGCGCGCCGGCGAGGTTGTCGTCCCAGTTGGGGCCCCAGCTGATCTGCTCGAGCTCCTTGCCGGTCAGCTGCGAGCGCACGCGGGCCACCGGGTCGTGCTCGGACAGCGGCGCGCTGATCAGCGTGTCGTAGTCGTAGGTCCAGGGCTCGTAGTAGTCGTCGATCTGCGGCAGGTCGGGGTTGGCGAAGATCGACAGCAGCTTCTTGACGCGCCCGCCCGCCTTGAGCCGCAGCCGGCCCCTGCGGTCGAGCTCCCAGCCGCCGCGCCACTGCTCCTGGTCCTCCCAGCGCCGCGGGTAGCCCAGGCCCGGCTTGGTCTCGACGTCGTTGAACCAGACGTACTCGGTGCCGGGCCGGTTCGTCCACACCTGCTTGCAGGTCACCGAGCAGGTGTGGCAGCCGATGCACTTGTCGAGGTTCATGACCATCCCGACCTGCGCGCGCACCTTCATCGGAACGTCACCGGCCCCTCGCGCTTGCGCAGCACCGTGACCTCGTCGCGCTGGGACCCCGTCGGCCCGTAGTAGTTGAAGCCCCAGCTCAGCTGGGCGTAGCCGCCGATGAAGTGCGTCGGCTTCATCACGATCCGCGTCAGCGAGTTGTCGGTGCCGCCGCGCTTGCCCTCGAGCTCGGTCAGCGGGACGTTGAGGTGGCGGTCCTTGGCGTGGTACATCAGGCAGGTGCCCTGCGGCACGCGGTGCGTCACCGCGGCGCGGCAGGCGATCACGCCGTTGCGGTTGTAGGCCTCGACCCAGTCGTTGTCGTGGATGTCCAGCGCCTCGGCGTCCTCGCGGCTGATCCACAGCATCCCGCCGCCGCGGAACAGCGTCAGCATGTGCAGGTTGTCCTGGTACTCGGAGTGGATCGACCACTTCGAGTGCGGCGTCAGGTACTTGAGCGTCAGCTCGCGGCGGCCGGAGCCGTCGGCGGCGCCCTGGTCGCCGAAGATCCCGCGGTAGTGCAGCGGCGGCCGGTAGACGGGCAGGCCCTCGCCCAGCTCGAGCATCCACGCGTGGTCGACATAGAAGTGCTGACGGCCCGACAGCGTGTGCCACGGCTTGTCGCGCTCGACGTTGATCGTGAACGGCGAGTAGCGACGGCCGTGCGCCTCGATGCCCGACCACTCGGGCGACGTGATCACCGTGCGCGGCTGCACCTGCGCGTCGCGGAACGAGATCCGGTCGCCCGACCGCGTGCCCGACAGGTCGGCGAGCTCCACGCCCGTGACGCGCTCGAGCGCGCGGAAGCCCTCGGTCGCCAGGCGCCCGTTGGTCGTGCCCGACAGCATCAGGATCGCCTCGCAGGCCTGCTCGACGCGCTCCAGCGACGGTCGCCCGTCGGCCACGCCGCCGCGCACGGTGCCGTTGGCCGCGGCCAGCT
>DASZVK010000378.1:0-1615 GCA_035547175.1 Solirubrobacteraceae bacterium | reverse complement strand
CCTCGCCGGCGTCGGCGGCATCCCCGAGGGCAGCGACGACCCGACCACCCCGCTCTTCCTGCTCGTGACCGTGAACGACGACCCGGTGTCCTGGCTCGCCGCCGGTGAGGCGATGGCGATGGTGTGGCTCGAGGCGACGCGACGCGGGCTCGCCGTGCAGCCCCTGTCGCAGAGCGTCGAGCACCCGACCATCCGCATGCACGTCCGCAACGACCTTCGCCTGCTCGGCATGTGGCCGCAGCTGCTGCTCCGCGTCGGCTACGCCGCTCCGCAGCCGCGGACACCGCGTCGCGACGTCGCTGACGTGGTGCACATCGATGGCGCACCGAGCGCGGGCCGATGACGACGAGCGAACCTCGCTCCCGCGAGCTCGTCGACATCACCGACGACCCGCGCCACGCGGCGGCGACCGTCCCGCCGCTGTCCCTACCGGTCCGGGCCCGCGTGCGGTGGGCACTGCAGGTGGCCCAGCTCGCGCCGAGCATCCACAACACCCAGCCGTGGCGATGGCACGTCGACGCCCCGCCGGACGATGGCTCGACCGTCGAGCTCCGCGTCGACCTCGCGCGGCACCTCCCTGCGCTCGACCCGGACGGCCGCCAGCAGGAGATCAGCTGCGGGTGCGCGCTCGGCGCGCTGCTCATCGGCGCGTCCGCCGCCGGGCTCGCGGTCGACACCGAGCTCGTCCCGCCCAACCGCCCCGGCGTGCTCGCCCGCGTGCGGATGAGCGACTGCGGCGTGAGCTCGCCGGCCGCGCTCGAGCGCCTCTCCGCGCTGCGCACACGCCGCTCGGCCCGCGGATGGTTCAGCGACGAGGTGGTGCCCCCGACTCTGCTCGCCGAGCTCGCCCGCTTCGCCGCGCTGCACGGTGTGACCGCACGGCGCGTCGGCCTCGACGACAGCGAGCGGGACGCGCTCGAGCATCTCACCGCGCTCGCCACCCTCCACGAGTACGAGGACGAGAGGATCCCCGTCGAGGTGCAGGCCTGGACACGGGAGGCGGGCGATGCGCGACGGGACGGCGTCCCGTCCTTCGCGTGGGAGCGCACCGGGCCGCAGACCGCCGGCGGCGCGCTCATCCTGCGGGACTTCGCCGGCGAGCACGTGGTGCCGGGCCGCGTCGACGCGCCGGAGTCCGAGCCCTACCCCGAGCTCCTGCTGCTGTCGACCCCGGACGACGGCCGGGTGGCGCACCTGCACACAGGTCTGGCGCTCCTCGACGTGCTCCTCGTCGCCGAGCGCGCGGGCTTCGCCGTCGGCCACGTGAACCAGGTCGTCGAGGACCGCGCGACCCGCCTCCGCCTGGCGCACGAGCTCGACGTGCCTGGCGCACCGCAGCTGCTCCTGCGCATCGGGCGGCCGCAAGGTGGCCCCCAGGCGCTCGCGCCCCGGCGACCGGTGTCCGCGGTGCTCGACCCGTCGGCGCCTCAGCGCCGCCGCCGCCCGGACCGGTGACCGACACGCACGATCCCGCGACCTACGCTGACGACGTGAGCGCGCCGGGGGCGACCGACCAGCCACTGCCGACGAACCGCGGTCTCACCGACCTCCTCACCGAGCTCGTCAGCCGCGCCGACGAGCTCCTCGACACCCAGCGCCGGCTCGACGGCCTGCT
>DASZVK010000377.1:0-7436 GCA_035547175.1 Solirubrobacteraceae bacterium | reverse complement strand
CGTCCCCGCGCAGGCGGCGATCGCCGCCGCCGGCCGGCCGGCGGCGGTCGCGATCGCCGATCCCTGCCACGACCGCAGCCTTCCCCGACAGGGCGGGCTCGACGGCGCCGCGCAGAGGGGAGCGCTCGTCCTGCTCGACAGGGCGGCGTGCAGCCTGGGCTCGTCGCGCGAGGAGCTGGCGCTCGCGATCGCCGACAAGCGCTACGCGCGCGGCTACGAGCGCAGGTACGGCGTCGACCCGCGCTCGCCGGCCGCGCTGCTGCGCGCGGTCGCCGAGCGGGAGGCCGGGCCGCTGGTGGGCATCCTCGGCGGCCTGCTCCCCTGAGCGCGCGGGGCCGAGACAATGTACGCGTGTACGTCCTCTACGTCGACGAGTCCGGCGCCCACGGCCTGGAGAACCACAACGAGGCATACGTGCTCGCGGGGGTCGCGATCCACGAGCGCGACATCCCGCCGCTGGGCCGCGCGCTGCACGACGTCGTCGAGCAGGCGATCGCGCCCGGCGAGCGCCCCGAGCGCTTCGAGCTGCACGCCGCCGAGCTCTGGCACCCGGGGCACGACTCGGCCTGGCACGGACGGCGCCATCGCCACGTGCTCGACCACGCGATCGACGTCGTCTCCGGCTTCCGCGAGGGCGACGCCGGCCGGCCGATGCGGCTGATCGTCGAGGTGCTGCCGCCGGGCACGGGCCGCGAGCACGAGGCCTACGGCCGCCTGCTCAACCGCTTCGACGACTGGCTGCCCGCCGAGGAGCTGGGCTTCGTCGTCTCCGACGTCTCCGGCCGCGCGCGCGAGATCCAGGACTGGGCCGCGCGCTGGCGCGAGGCGGCCGGCCCGTGGGGGCGGCTCGAGCGGCTCGCCGAGGTGCCGCTGTTCGCCGACTCCAAGGCGAGCCGCCTGCTGCAGGCCGCCGACCTCGTGGCCTGGGCGAGCTGGCGGCGCTTCGGCGCCGAGCCGCACGAGGCCCGCTGGTGGCGCACGCTCGCCCACCGCGCCGACGCGTGGATCGCGCCCGGCGCCGGGCGCTAGGTCGAGCTGACCGCACCCCGGCTCGCATGGTGGCTCCCTGGAAGCGACGCGGCCGTCGCGAGAGGCTGTCGACGCCAACCGCCCACGAGGAGTCCCGATGCGCACCACGCTCGACACCAGCACCCAGGCCGCCCGCCGCGCGAGGTCGTCGGCCGCCCGCGCCGTGCGCGGCTCGCACACCGTCCCGATCGACGGCGACGCCGGCGCCACGATCGCCGCCCTGCGCCGCCTCGACCTCGCCGCGCCCGCGCTGCGCGCGCTGGCCGCGTTCGGGCTCGAGGATCGCGTCGTCCCGCGGCCGGGAGGCGCGACGCTGTGGCCCGACGAGGACGCCGGGCCGATCGAGCTCGACGTCGACCTGCACGTCGTCGACACGGCGTTCGGCAGCTCGCTGACGATCCACGTCGGCCTGCAGGCCGCCGACGAGCGCGCCCGCGAGGCGCTGCTCGACGCCTGGCCGGTGCTCGGCCCGCTCGGCGAGGCGCTCCTGCGGCGCGCCGGGCGCACGGTCAAGGACGCCGTCGAGGGCGCGGACCTCTAGCCCCGTCGCCGTAGGGTTGCGGCGTGGCCCCTTCGCTGCCGCGCCGCGCCTGCGCCTCGCTGAGGCTGCGCGCCCTCGACGCGCTGGACGGGCTGCGACCGACCCATCCCCGACGCGCCGCGCGCGTGCCGCCGCGGCGGCTGCTGGCGTTCGTCGGCGACAGCGACTTCGTCGCGACCGGCGACGAGTTCATGCGCCACTTCGTCGAGCTCGGGGAGCTGCGCCCCGACGAGCGGGTGCTCGACGTCGGCTGCGGGATCGGCCGGATGGCGCGGCCGCTGGCCGCGTTCCTCGGCCCCGGCGGGAGCTACGACGGCTTCGACGTCCACGCCGAGGGCGTCGCGTGGTGCCGCGAGCGCTACGCCGACCTGCCCGCGTTCGGCTTCGCGCACGCCGACGTGCGCAACGCGGTCTACAACCCCGGTGGCGCCGCCGACGCCGCCGCCCACCGCTTCCCCTACGAGGATGGCTCGTTTCACTTCGTCTTCGCGACGAGCGTGCTCACCCACCTGACGGCCCCGGCCGCGCGCCGCTACGTCGGCGAGATGGCGCGCGTGCTGGCGCCGGGCGGGCGGCTGCTGGCGACCGCGTTCGCGCTCGACGACGCGGCGCGCACGCTGATCGCGCAGGGCCGCTCGGCGCTGCGGCTGCACGAGCTCGACGACGTGACCGCGGTCGCGGACCTCGCCGTGCCCGAGCGAGCGGTCGCGTTCGACCGCGACTGGCTGCTGGAGGCGATCGCCGACGCTGGCCTCGCCGGCGCGGCGATGCACCCGGGAACGTGGTGCGGCCGCGCCGATGGCGTGAGCTTCCAGGACGTCGTGGTGGCGCGGCGGCCCCGGCCGGGCGAGCCGCGCCACCCCGCGAGCGGCTAGGCCTGCGGCCCGCCGGGCGCGTCGGTCGCCTCGGGGACGACCTCGGCGTCGGCGACCTCCGGCTCGGAGGACGTCGCCTCGGAGGACGTCGCCTCGGCGGGCGTGGCCCCGTGCGACGCGCGGGCCTCCGCCGCCTTGGCCTGCAGGTCGCCCTGGAGGTCCTTGACCGCGTCGATGCCGCCCGACGACGTGAACAGCAGGAACGCGCCGTAGCCGACCGCGATCAGCGCGACCAGGCCGACCCAGACGCCCCATCCGGTGAAGTCGCCGAACAGGCGGATCAGGAAGAAGATCAGCGCGAACACGGCCGCGGCGCCGCCGAGCGCGGCGGTCGTCAGGTCGGCCTGCTTGTCGTGCAGCGGCGACACGCCGATGACCCGCACGATCTCCCAGCCGATCGTCAGGATGGCGAGGATGAACACGACGGGGCCGAGGTCGTGCCAGCCGGACCTGGTGACGCTGACCGTGAAGTCCCCGACGTGCCCCGATGCGTGCCACCACGGCAGGAAGCCCGCGATGAAGAGGAGGAGGGCTCCACCCAGCGCAAGCTTCCTTCCCTGCGACAGCCCTGCGAGCTGCTCCTGCATGCGTTGCCTCCTAGGTTGGGACGGCGACATCATCTGTCAGCCTCCGGACGCGGCGCAAGGGCCATGCGTCCAGGCCCCTCGCGGGCGCCCGGCGTCCGCTACCGCGCGCCGAGCGTCGGCCCGGCCGAGCGTCCCAGCGTCGGCGCCACGTCGCCCACCGACGGGCCGGCGGCGGCGCCCGACGCGACGAGCAGCTCGAAGTCGTGCGGGTTCGACGCGATGCTGAGCGCCGCCTCGAGCGTGATGCGCCCCGCTTGGAGGTGCTCGAGCAGCGCCTGGTCGAACGTCTGCATCCCGTAGTAGCCGCCGTCGGCGACCGCGGCCAGCAGCTGCCCCGTGAGCGCGGGGTCGACGATCATGTCGCGGACGCGGCCCGTCATCCGCAGGATCTCGCAGACCGGCACGACGCCGGTGCCGTCCGCATTGCCGAGCAGCCGCTGGGAGACGATCCCGCGCAGGGTGCCGGCGAGCATCGCCCGCACCTGCCCCTGATGCGTGGTCGGGAAGTAGTCGATGATGCGGTTGACGGTCTCCGGGGCGTCGACCGTGTGCAGCGTCGACAGCACCAGGTGCCCGGTCTCCGCGGCGGACAGGGCCGCGGTGACGGTCTCCTCGTCGCGCATCTCGCCGATCAGGATCACGTCCGGGTCCTGGCGCAGCACGTGGCGCAGCGCCGTCGAGAACGAACGCGTGTCGAGCCCGACCTCGCGCTGGTTGATGACCGATCGCCGATCCTGGTGGAGGAACTCGATCGGGTCCTCGATCGTCACGATGTGGCGCGACATCGTCTGGTTGATGTGGTCGACCATCGCCGCCAGCGTGCTCGACTTGCCCGAGCCGGTCGTCCCCGTGACCAGCACGATGCCGCGGGGCTCGGAGGCGAGGTCGTCGATGACCCTCGGCAGGCCGAGCTCGCTCCGGCTGCGCACGCCGAACGGCACGGCGCGGCATGCCAGCGAGATCGACCCGCGCTGCCGGAAGGCGTTGACCCGGAAGCGCGAGACCCCCTCGATCGCGCAGGCGAAGTCGACCTCGAGGTGCTGCGCGAACTCCTGGCGCTTGCCGTCGTCGCGCAGGAGGTCGTTGAGCGCCCGCTCCGTGTCGGCGGGGACCAGCGGCCGCGCGCCCGGGAGCGGCACGAGCTCGCCGCGGATCCGCATCAGCGGCGGCGAGGGCACCTTGAGGTGCAGGTCGGAGCCGCCGTGGCGGGCGAGCTCGGCCAGCGTGGAGAAGACGTCGAAGTCAGAGGCCATGTCGGTAGAGGTCGATGATCTGTGGGCCGGCGAAGACGCCGACGAGGCCGCCGAGGGCCAGGAAGGGGCCGAACGGGATCGTCGCCCGGCGGCCGCGCCGCACGCCCTCGCGCGCGACGACGGCGCCCCCGGCCACCGCGCCGCCCAGCACGCCGGCGAACAGCGCCGGCAGGACCGAGGCGGCCAGGTACAGGCCGAGCACGCCGACGAGCTTGACGTCGCCGATCCCCATCCCGCCGGGCACGGCGAGCGCGACCGCCAGGAACGCGCCGCCCGCCGCGACGGCGGCGATCAGCCGGCCGGGGACGCTCGACGTGTCGACGGCGAGCGCGACGACGAGGCCCGCGATCGCCGCGGGCAGCGTGATCTTGTTCGGGATCAGCCGGTGGTCGAGGTCGATCAGCACGACCGGGATCAGCGTGACGACGAGCAGCAGCGGCAGGATCACGTCGGCGCCCCATCCGCCCTGGCGCGCGACGACGCCGGCGAACAGCGCCGCCGTGACCGCCTCGACGATCGGGTAGCGCGCCGGGATGCGATGGCCGCAGTCGTAGCAGCGGCCGCGCAGCGCCAGCCATCCCAGCACCGGCACGTTGTGCCGGGCGCGGATCGCCGCTCCGCACTGCGGGCAGTGCGAGCCCGGGTGCACGAGCGACTCGCCGCGCGGGAGCCTCGCCGCGACGACGTTGAGGAACGAGCCGACGGCCGCGCCGAGCAGCGCCGCCAGGACGACGTCGGCGATCATCCGCCCGCCTCCTGGTCGAGCTGCGGGTAGCGGCAGGCGCTCGGGTTCGCCGCGCGGCGCACCACGGCCGACGCGACGTCGTACTCGTAGGCCGAGACGGCGTCGTAGGCGCAGCGCCCGGCGGCCGACTGGCGACCGGCCGCCGCGATCGCGGCGGCGAGCGAGTGCATGCGGCGCTCGCGCACGCGCACCAGCTCGAGCCGCAGCCGCTTGCCGTCGGGTCGCGTCAGCAAGGCGCGCTGGCCCTTGCGCAGCACGAGCTGGGTGCACAGCCGGCGTCGCGGGACGCACGTGCCCTCGCCCGTGACCGTGACGTCGCCCATGATCGAGAACACGGCCGAGTCGTGGTCGGCGCGCGCGCCGAGCAGGATCGCCGCGGGGTGCTCTGCCGACGGGAACGCCGACAGGCGGGCGACGTCGCGACGGATCTTCGGCACGATCGCCGTTCCGAAGCGCAGGTCGATCGCGCTGAGCCGGTAGACGCCGCCCTGCGCGGCGACCAGCGTGTGGCCGTTCGGGAGCTTGGCCGTGATCAGCCCCGTCGGGGGGGCGGTGACGGCCTGTCCGCTGGTCGTCGGGTGCGGCGCCGTTGCCGGAGCGGAGGCGCCCGCCGGCGACGGCGTGGCGGCGTGGGTGGCAGCCAACGAGCCGGAGCCCGTCGAGCCCGAGCCCGCCACGCCGGCACCCGTCGGCGAGGACGTGCCGGCGCTCGACGTGGGCTGTGACGGCGCCGGGCTGCTCGCGACCGCGGCGGGCGGCGCGGCGGCCACCGTCGGGAAGGGGTCGCGATCGGTCGCGGCCGACGGCTTCGCCGGCGCGGCGGCGTGGTGCGGGCGATGCGCGGCTGCGCGCGGGGACGCGGGAGCCGCCGCCGACTCGCTCGCCGGGACCGGCGCCGAGCGCCGGCTCGAGACGATCAGCGGCATCGCGACCAGCAGTGCCCCGAGCAGCAGCGGGATCGGCAGCAGCCGCCGCTGGATGAGGTCGAGGCGCAGCGCGCCGAGCAGCTCGCGGAAGGCCATCGCTCAGGAGCCGCCCGCCGTGGGCGCCGCGGCGGTCGTCGTGGACGCCGAGGAGGCCGCGGGCGCGGTCGCCGACGTCGTGTACGTGGTGGCCGTCAGGGTGCCGGTGAGCTTGCCGCCGGCATCCTGCGCGAGCTGGACCGACGAGACGGCGATCAGCCGGCCCGTGGAGGTGACGCGCGATCCCGAGACCCGCACGAGCCCGGCGAGGCCGCGCAGGAAACGCTGCGACGCGGCGTAGCTGCCGCTGTAGCCGAGGCTGAGCTGCGCGCCGGCGACGCCGTCGGTCGTCGGCGCGCCGGAGGTGGGCGCGCCGGAGGCGGCCGGCCCGGGGGCGGCGGCGCTCGGCGTCACCGAGACGAGCTCGACGCCGGCGCGCTCCGCCGTCCGCTGGAGCTGGCGCAGCAGCGCGGGCGTGCTCGCGCCGCTCGGGATCGCTCGCTCGGCCGCGACGCGCGCGCGGTGCTGGGCGCGCGCCTCGACGCGGGCATGCCTCTCGGCCGCCAGGCTGGCGTTGGCGGTGGCCAGCTCGCCGCGCGCCGCCGTCAGGTCGTCGCCGGCGTGATGCAGGTCGCCGAGGCGCGGCGAGAGCAGGATGAACCAGAAGGCCGCGACGGCGACGAGCGGCACGACGATCTTGAGCAGGAGCCGGTCACGCGAGCTCATGGAGCCCCTCCGGTGGTGGTCGTGGTGGCCGCAGCTGCCGCCGGCGATCCGCCCGCGAGGCTGACGCTGAGGTTGAAGGACTCGGGGCCCGGGCAGGTCCCACTCGACGCGTCGCCGCGGGTCGTGCTGCCGAGGACGACGTCGTCGATCCCGTCGAGCGCCCGCATCCGCTGCATCGCCGTGGCGAGCGAGCGCAGCGAGCCGGCGCAGCCCGCGAGCTGCAGGCTGGAGCCCGACGTCGGCGCCCCCGTGGCGGCCGTCGCGGCATCGGCGCCGGCGATCGTCCCGTTGAGCGTCGAGAGCTTGACGTCGGCGGGCAGCACGCCGGAGATCCGCGCGAACAGGCCCGGCCAGTCGTAGCGCTCGCGGGCGAGCGAGCGCACGGCCGTCGCGGTGCTCTGCCCCTTGGCGAGGCTCGTGCCCTCGCCGGCGAGCGTCTGCGCCCGCGCGCTCACCGACTGCGCCTGCGCGCGGACCTGGGCGGCGTCGCTGCGGCGATCGTCGATGCGGTTGTCGAGCAGCAGCACGGCGACGACCGCGACGACCGCGACGAGCAGGCCGAGGATGAGCGCGCTCGTCGCCGGGCTGAGCTCGGTCGACGCGAAGCCGCGCGACCTGCGCTGCTCCTCGAGCGGGATCAGGTTGACGGCCCTCATGCCGGCACCTCCTCGACGGCGAGCCCCGCCGCCATCGCGACGCGCTCGAGCGGCAGCTCGTC
>DASZVK010000376.1:0-2540 GCA_035547175.1 Solirubrobacteraceae bacterium | reverse complement strand
GGCCGGCACCAGCGCCGGCGCCAGCCGCGTGGCCGCGCTCGCCGCGCGGCGCAGCACCTCGTCGGTGCCGCCGGAGTCCGACAGCGTCGCGACGTGCTCGGCGGCCGCCGGCGTCAGGCACCAGCCGCCGCCGCGCTGGCGCGTGACGATCCCGCGCGCGGCGAGCGCCGTCATCGCCGTCGACACCGACGGGCGGCGCGCGCCCGCCATCGCGGCGAGCTGCGCCTGCGTCATGCGGATCGGGACGACGACGCCGTCGCGCGTGACGCGCCCCCAGCGGTCGGCGACGAGCCACAGCAGCACGACCAGGCGGTCCTGCAGCCGCGGCAGCACCGACGCCGCCGAGCACAGCGTCTGGCGCCGGGCGCGCTCGAGCGCGCGCGCCATCAGCGCCGACATCAGCTCCGGCCACTGCCCGGCGACGCGGGCGAAGCCATAGTCGAGCACCGCCCAGCGGACGGGCTGGATCGCCGTCCAGCGCGTCTCGACGTGCACGGCCGCGTCGTCCTCGCGCAGGACGTCCCACGGGCGGCCGACGTCGCCCGGGCCCAGCAGCTCGAGCGTGGTCCGGCCCGACAGCTCGACCGTGCGCCCGGCGAAGCCCTCGAGCAGCAGCACGCCGAGGTCGCCGGGGTCGTCGGTCGCCGGCAGGTAGGGATCGAGCGGGCCGCGCGGCGACTCGTGGCAGACCGCCACCGCCTCGTGGATCGCGCGCTCGCGCTCGGCCGCCGGGATGCCCTCGGCCAGCTCCGGGTCCTCCTCGAGCACGCGCACGACGTGCGCGCCGCGGCGGCCCAGCGAGACGGTCGTCATCGCGCCTCCTCCACCGTCACCACGGCGAGCGCGGCGACGCCCTCCTCGCGGCCGACGAAGCCGATCCCCTCGCCGGTCGTCGCCTTCACGTTCACCGCGGCGCCGAGCGCGTCGGCCAGGTTGGCCGCGATCGCCTCGCGGCTCGGGCCGAGCCTGGGCCGCTCCATGACCACCGTCGCGTCGGCGTAGACCGGCCTCCAGCCGGCGCGCGCGGCGATCGCCACCGCGCTGCGCAGCAGCTCGAGCGAGTCGGCCCCCTCGTAGGCGGGGTCGCTGTCGGGGAAGTGCTGGCCGATGTCGCCGAGCCCGGCGGCGCCGAGCAGCGCGTCGATCACCGCGTGCGTCAGCACGTCCGCGTCGGAGTGGCCGTCGAGCCCGCGGTCGTGCGCGATGACGACCCCGCCGAGCACCAGCTCGCGGCCCATGGCCAGGCGGTGCGAGTCCCAGCCGATGCCGCTGCGCGTCATCCGATCGGCTCCAGGCGCCGTTCGCGGCGCTCGAACACGGCCAGCTCGCCGATGCCCAGGCCGCCCAGCAGCTCGAGCGCCTCGTCGTAGCGGTGGCCGAGCTGCTCGGGGACGTGGGCGTCGGACGACAGGGCGATCGGCACGCCGGCGTCGATCGCCATCTCCAGGAATGCGGGCGCCGGGTAGATCTCGCCGACCGGCTTGCGCAGGCCGGCCGTCGAGACCTCGATCGCGACCCCGCCGGAGGCGATCCCCTCCATCGCCAGCTCGTAGTAGAAGCGCGGGTCGCGGTCGGGCGTCGGGCGCTCGGAGCCCCAGTGCTTGACCAGGTCCGGGTGGGCGAGGATGTCGTACATGCCGCTGGCCGCGGCCTCGCCGAGCCACGTGAAGTAGGTCCGCCAGACGTAGTCGGCCGACCTGCCGCTGCTCCAGACGTCGAAGCGGTCGTAGTCCAGCGCCCCCTCGGCGATGAAGTGCACCGAGCCGACGACGTAGTCCCAATCGCGCGCCTCCAGCAGCGCGCGCATGCGGTCCTCGCGGCCGGGGACGAAGTCGGCCTCGACGCCGAGCTTGAGGTCGGTGCGCTCGCGCACGAACTCGCAGTAGGCGTCGATGTCGTCGACGGCGTTCTCCTCCCACAGCGGGTGGCGCCAGACGTCGAGCGCGGCGGTGAAGCGGTAGACGTGCTCGGCGACGCCGAGCTCCGCGATCCCGCGCTGCGTGGCGGCCTCGCGATAGCGCTGCGCGTTGGCCTCGCTGAACGCCTCCTGGGCGTCGCCGTGGGTGCCGTCCGGTCGCAGGTGCACGTGGTAATCGGTGAGCACGCGACGACATCCTCTCAAGCGGTGACGTCGGGGCGGTCCGCCAGCAGCATCTCCACGAGCCGCAGGTCGAGCGGCGTGGTCACCTTGAGGTTCTCGCGGGGGGCCGGGACGACGTGCACGACGCCACCCTGGGCCTCGACCAGCGAGGCGTCGTCGGTGGCCGCGGCGACGACCTCGTCGGGCAGCGAGAGCGCCCGCTCGAGCGCGGCGCGGCGGAACGCCTGCGGCGTCTGCACCGCCCACAGCGCCGAGCGCTCGAGCGTGTGCGAGACGCGGCCGTCGGCGGCGACCTTGATCGTGTCGGTCACCGGCGCCGCGGCGACCGCCGCGTCGGCGCCCTCCAGCGCCGCCAGCACGGCCTCGACCAGCGCCGGCGTCAGCAGCGGCCGCGCCGCGTCGCAGACGAGCACCGGGTCGCCGCCGGCCGCGGCGAGCG
>DASZVK010000375.1:0-3111 GCA_035547175.1 Solirubrobacteraceae bacterium | reverse complement strand
GCTGCTCCTCGAGCGGGATCAGGTTGACGGCCCTCATGCCGGCACCTCCTCGACGGCGAGCCCCGCCGCCATCGCGACGCGCTCGAGCGGCAGCTCGTCCGCGTAGGACGGCGACGCCGCCGGCGCGGCGACGCGCACCGGCGTGCCCAGCCGTTCGGCGAGGACGTCGGGGAAGTTGGGGATCAGCGCCACCGGCCCCGAGAGCCGGACCTCGGCGACCGGCGGGCCGGCGGCCTCGGCGGCGTGGAAGGCGATCGTCTTGCCCAGGTCGTCGGCGAGGTCGGCGAGGCCGGCGTCGAGCACCGCGAGCGCGGCGTCGTCGCCCTCGCCGCCGAACGCGAGCAGCCGCGTGCGCGCCTCGGCGACGTCGTTGCCCTCGCGCGACGCGAGGCGGCGCGAGAGCTGCTCGAGGTCGATCGCGGAGACGCGCGTCAGCTCGCACGTGCTCCCGCGCGCGATCGCCAGGGTGGTGACGCCGGCGACGTGCACGTGCAGGACCGCGGGCGGATCGCCGTCGGCGGGACGCAGCGTCGCGCGCGTCAGCGCGAACGCGGCCAGGTCGGCGCCGACGGGACGCAGCCCGGCGTGGCGCACGGCGTCGAGCAGCCGCCGGATCGACTCGCGCTGGACGGCGACGACGACGGCGCGGGTGCGCGGGCCGTCGGGCGTCGAGACGGTGCCGACGACCTGATGGTCGACGACGGCCGCGTCGAGCGGCATGGCGATGTAGTCGGCGGCCTGGAGCCGGACGGCGGCCGCGACGTCGCCGCGGTCGGTCATCGGCGGCAGGTCGATCACGCGCATCACGGCGCGCTTGGACGGCGCGCCGACGCGGACCGTGCGCGGCAGGTCGTGCTCGGCGAAGAAGTCGCGCAGCCGCTCCCCGAGCGCGGTCGGGTCGGCGACCTCGCCGTCGCGGACGAGGCCCGGGTCGAGGTCGCCGGCGACGGCGCGGTCGACGACGATTCCGCCGTCGAGGTGGACCTGCGCGGCGATGACCTCGCCGGGCTGGATGTCGAGGCCGGCGACGCGACGCGGGTCGTGGGACGAGCGGCGCGCGCGGCGACCCGGCCGGCCGTTCGACGGCGACGGGCGCCGCGACAGGCGCGACAGCGTGATCTCGGTCTTGGCGAGGGAGCTCAGTGACATGGCGTAATCCGATAATCGGCAGGCGGGCGCGAAACTTGTGCCTCAGTGCGCGGGGACCTGCTCGGTCTCCGAGACGAGCTCCCAGGTCGCGTTGGTCGGCTCGAGGAAGTAGGGCGGCTGGTGCTGCTTGAGCGTCGCGTCGTAGGAGTAGTCCTTGAGGTAGCCACTCGCCACGTTGCCGCTGCCGTCGTTGGTGCCGACGGTGCCGCGGTAGTACTGCGCGATCGCGCCGGTGACGTGCAGGCTGCCAAGGCCGCTGTTCGAGCCGCAGCCCCAGTTGTCGACGAGGAACGAGTGCTTCAGCGAGAGGATCGCCGCGTTGATCTTCGGGTCGGCCAGGTAGCCAACGCCGGGGTCCTCGGGCGAGGTGCTCCAGTTGCTGTCCGTGATCGTCGTCTTCTTGTTCTTGCCGCTGCCGGTCGTCGTCTTCGTGTACGCGCACGGGTGGTAGACGCGGACGAAGCCCTCGGGGATCAGCCCGACGGCAACTCCCGTGGTCGCATGGGTGATATCGCCGTCGATGATCACGTCGTTCTTGGCCGCCACGGTGACGTCGCGGCCGGCGGCGCCGTGGACCCAGGCGTCGCCGCAGCCGGTGCCCTGGGGGTAGCCGGGTGAGCCGGTTCCATCGGCGTCGCTGTCCGTCAGGACCTGTGTCTGGGTCTGCGGGAAGGTCGTCTTGCAGTTGCCGTTGTCGACGTAGATGACCCCGTTGGGCGGCCAGGTGCCGACCCCGCTCTTAAGGGTCGAGCCGGCCTTTGGGTTGCCTTTGGAGTCGAGGACGGTCGGGCCGACGACCTGCACGCCGTTGGCGCCGAGCGTGATGTGGACGGGCCCGGTGAACAGCCAGCAGTTCGGGCTCGTCGCCGCGCACGCGCTGCCGACACCGTCGGCGCTCGCGTAGTTCTTCAGCGACGCGTTGGCGGTCGGGACGCCGACGAGACCCGCGCCCTTGATCAGGCCGCCGTTCCACGTGGCCGTGGTCAGGCAGCTCGGGCTCGGCCGGCAGCCCGCCGGGTCGGTGGCCTCCAGCGCGTCGCCCTTGCCCGAGCGGCCGAACGACGCACGGCCGCCGATGTACCAGATGTCGTTGGTGTGGACCGGCCCGTTGAGGGAGTCGCCGGTGATGAACTGCTGGTCGCCGCACCTGCTGCTGCGGCCGTCGCGGTAGTACTGCGCGCAGGTCGTGCTCGGGGCGCCGCCCGAGTAGGTGTCGGGGTCCTGGGTCTCCTTGTCGGTGAACCACAGGAAGCCGAGGAACCCCGGCCGTCCGAAGCTCGCGACGATGCTGCGCCGCACGCCGCCGTAGGAACCCGTCGAGCGGATCGAGAGCCGGCCGGTGCTGGCGTCGATGATCGACGCGCTCGAGCCGGAGGAGCAGCCCGTCTGGCCGCGCGGGTTGAGCAGCTCGATCTCGTAGCGCGCCTGCGAGCCCGGGACCGCCTGGGTGCGGGTGCTCGGGCTGGAGAAGTCGGCGCCCTGCCGGTTGACCGGGTAGCTGCTCGCCCCCGCCGGCACCGTGTAGCAGTTCTTCCAGTAGTCGGAGTCCTGCAGCAGGTGGGCGAGGTAGAAGTTCACGCCCGCCTCGGCGGCGGCGTAGGCCTGCTTGGCGTACTGGTCGCTTCGCGCCGGGCCGGTGTCCCCCTGGGCGATCGTGAACGCCGCGCCGACCAGCAGCGTGCCGATCAGCAGCGCCGAGATGACGACGATCGTGGTGAAGCCGGACTCGCCGGCGGCGCGCACGCGCCTCAGCTGCTCGCGCATGGCTGGTCTCCCGCATGGTCTGGGTCGATGGCGCGCCAGAAGGCCTGGCCCTGCAGCGTCGTGGCCTGCGGGTCGCCCGCCTTCCCGCCGCTCGGCAGCACCGTGAAGCCGACCGACACCTGCGCGACGTTGGGCACGTCGGTCGACTTCAGCGGCACCGTCATCGTCGAGGACGAGACCGCGCTCGAGCCCGACGAG
>DASZVK010000374.1:0-4522 GCA_035547175.1 Solirubrobacteraceae bacterium | reverse complement strand
CCCGGATGCGCCGTGCGGCCGCGTCCCGATGGCGCGGCGCCGCCACGGGGCGTAGCGTCGCATGCGGAACGCGAGCCACAGGAGGAGCGATGTTCGAGAGGATCGTGGTGGGCTTCGACGGGACGAGCGGCGGACGCGACGCCTTCGCGCTCGCGCGCGGCCTCGCCGCGCCCGGCGCCGACGTCGTCCTCGTGGCCGTCGTCCCCGTCGACCGTCGCCCGACGCCGCTCGGTGAGGTCGAGACCGTCGAGGAGCTGATGCGCGCCGACGCCGCGGCCGACGTCGAGGCCGCCGCGGCCGGCCACGACTGCCGCACCCGCGTCGTCACCGACTGGTCGCCGGCGCGGGCGCTGCACCGCGTCGCCGAGGAGGACGAGGCCGACCTGATCGTCGTCGGCTCGGCCCATCACGGCGCCGTCGGCCGCGTGCTGCTCGGCGACGTCACGCGCGCGACGCTGCACGACGCCCCCTGCCCGGTCGCCGTCGCGCCGCACGGCTTCGCCGAGCACGCGACGCGCATCGTCACCGTCGGCGCCGGCGTCGACGACTCCGACGAGGCCCGCGCGGCCGTGGGCACGGCGCTCGCCGTGGCGCGCGCGGCCGGCGGCTCGCTGCGCCTGCTGAGCGCCGTCCCCACCCCGGCCGCCGCCGGGGCCGCCTACGCCTACGCGTTCGACTGGACCGAGATCCAGGAGAGCGAGCGCCTCGCCGCCGAGCAGGAGCTGGCGCGCCTCGCCGACGACATCGAGGGCCTCCCCGTGAGGACCGAGACGGTCGACGGGCTGCCGGCGCGGGCGCTCGAGGACCTCTCCGAGCACGTCGACCTGCTGGTCGTCGGCTCGCGCGGCTGGGGCGCCGTGCGCCGCGTCCTGCTCGGCAGCACGTCCGACCGCCTCGCCCACCGCGCCCACTGCCCGCTGCTCGTCGTGCCGCGCCCGGCGGGCGATCGCGAGCAGGCCCGCTACGGCGCGCCGAGCACCTCGTAGGCCTGCATCTCGCCGCGCATCCGCGCCGGCAGGTAGCCGGTGAAGAGGATGTAGGAGTGCACGACGCCCCGGCGCGCGGCGATCGCCGCCTGCTCCTGCGGCGACAGCGCGTAGTCCAGGCTCCAGCGGCCGTCGGCGATCGGCGCGTACTGCTCGAGCGTCGTCGTCTGCCCGCCGGAGAAGTACTCGAGCTGGACGCGCACGACGCCGCGCGCCCGCGGGTTGATCGTGCCGCTGTCGACCAGGTGCCCGTTGGTCAGCGCCGGGCGCTGCGCGTCGAGGTTGGCGTGCACGTTGGCGGCGCGCAGCCGCACGACCTGCGGGCGCGTGTCGGCGTCGCCCGGGTAGCTGATCGTCAGGATGCCCGTGCCGAGGTCGGCCTGCGCGCCCGGGATCGTCTCGCGCGTGAGGATGCGGCCGTCGGCCGAGTCGATCGGGGCGGTCCAGCGGTGCACCTGGTGGGCTCCGTAGAGCTCGAGGCTGACGGTCCCCGACGCCCGCGCGCTGATCGGCGCCAGGACGTCGATGTACCTGGAGACCGAGCTGATCGTGGCACGCGCGAGCTCGAGCTTCGACGGCTCGGGGACGACCGGCGCGGGCGTGGCGAAGACGCGGTCGGCGCCTCGCGTCGTGCCGGCGCTCGACACGGCGACGATGCGGTAGTGGTAGCGCGTGCTCGCGGCGAGGCCGTACGCCTTGGCCTGCACGGCGATCGCGCCGTAGCCGTTGCCGGCCGAGTGGCTGGCCGTGCGCTTGCCGTACCCGGCGGTCGTGCCGTACTGGAAGTAGTAGGTCGTGCCGGTGCCGTGCGGGTTGACCCTGCCGGTCAGCAGCGCCGAGGTCTGGATCACGTCCTGCGCGCCGCCGGTGGTCGCGTTGGGCGCCTGCGCAGCGCTCGCGAGCGCCGGCCAGGTGACGAGCGCGGCAACGACGAGCAGGGCGAAGAGGAGCTGTCGAGCGTGACGCATGCGACTCGTCCTGCCCGCCGACCCGGGTCCGTCGGCGCCCTCTCACGGTTCCCTCACGGACCTGGCGCACGTGCGCTCGCCGCGGCTACGGCCCGTTGTTCACGCAACCGCTCTCGGGCCCCAGCTCGTACGGCCAGCCCAGGTAGCTGAGGTCGCTGCCGGCGTAGCCGTTGGAGAGGCGGTCGACGATCACGGGGAGCCCGGCGCCCCAGGCGGAGAGGCTCGTCAGCGGCGCGCCGTCGCGCAGCGGGTTGAGCCCGCCGACGCCGGTCGTGAACACGCTGCCGGTCACGAGGACGTCCTTCGAGGTCGAGTGCGCCACGTTCGGCGGCGAGCCGCTGCGCCAGAAGGCGACGCCGTACGACGCCGGCCCGACGGTGCCGTCCTGGACGACGGGGACGAAGTCCCAGCCGCGCAGCTGCCCGCTGGCCTTGGCCTGCGTGAGCCATGTGACGATGTCGTGCTGGGCGCTCGCGCCCGGGGCGACCGAGCCGGCCAGCGGCGTCTTCGCGCCCGGGACGCCGGCGACGATCGCGCTCTTGATCGTGCTCGACAGCGTCGCGCCGTCCTCGCGCGTCAGCCGCAGCGTCGCCGACCCTTCCGGGGAGTTCGACGCCTGCGCGCCCTGGTTGCGGACGGTCAGCTCGAAGCTCCCAGGCTCGGTCCCCACGTAGACCGTGAGGTCGGCGTGCCCCTTGCCGTCGGTCTGCAGCGGGTGCTTGGAGTCGACGTCGGCGCCGCGGGCGCCCCTGACGATCCCGCTCGGCCAGATGCGCTCGTTGCCGGCGCAGACGACCGCCCGCGGCGCCAGGCGCGCGCCGTTGACGACGAGCTGGAGCTGCTTGTTGACGATCGGATCGTCGTTGGGGTCCTTGGCGCGGATCGCCGCGGTGACGGCCTTGACGCCGTCGGCCGGCGTCGACGTGACCTCCCGCTTGCCGTCGAGGAACGTGACGTCGAAGTCGTCGCCGCGGCTGAGCTTGAAGTCGACGTCCTTGGCCTTCGACCCGGTCTTGACCTTGACCTCGCGCTCGGCCGGCGACAGCTTCGGCAGCGGCTTGACCTTGCGATCGCTGGCGCGCAGCTCGCCGGTCACGTCGTAGCTGCCCGACTTGCCGACCTCGATCGCGTAGTAGCCGTCGCCGTTGGTCGTCGCCGTCCCGCCGTCGGACCCGGCAGCCTTGACCCGCATGCCGCGGATGCCGGGCCCGACGGCGCCCTTGTTGCGCGGCAGCCCGCGCACGTACCCCTCGATGTAGCCGCTCTCCTTGCCGACGACGTGGAACGTGTCCTCGCTGTAGGAGGCCAGGCCCCCGTAGCGCACGTTGAAGCCGATCGTCGCCTTCTGCCAGCCGCGCCCGGCCGAGGTCGCCTTGTAGTGGCAGACGAACGAGCCGGCCAGCCCCGCGCTCGCCGTCCACTGGTCGCCCTTCTTGCTCACCTTCCTGCCCACGCAGCCGGGCTTGACGAGCTTGTAGCCGGCCGTCGATCCGGCGCCGAGCGCGCTGATGCTCGGCATCCCCCAGCTCGCCGGCCCGCCGTAGTCGCCGGTGTCGGTCAGCGTGACCGTGAACTCCTTGCCGACCTGGACGATCCGCGGGCTGACGGTCACGTCGCCGCCGCCCCCGCGCACGAGGCAGCTCGGGTCGGGGGTCGCGCAGACGGCCGGCGCGGGGCCGAGGTAGTCGGCGTGCGCCGGGACGGCGAGCGCGAGCGAGGCGAGCGGGACGAGGACGAGCAGCGGGCGACGGGGCATCGGCGGCGGACCGTACGGACGCGCGCCGCGGCCCGCGCGCGGCCGTATACGCGTACGCGCGTACGTGCGCGCCCGCGGGTCGGGCGCGGCGCGGCGATGCTTGCGCCTCCCGCGCCGCCGTCCGAGGCGCTCGCCCCCAGCGAAAGGAGCATCGATGCACAAGGTCTGGCTGGTCGCGGCGCTCGCCGCCTGCGCGCTCGCCGCGCCCGCCGCGGCATCCGTGACGGTCTCGCCCGGCTACTACATGGACTCCAAGGGCGCGCAGGTCATCACCACGGCGAGCGGCGCGGCGGTCAAGCAGGCGATGGTGATGTGCCCGAGCGCCAGCGCGACGATCACCGGCAAGTCGATCAAGGTCTCCTCGTCGACCGGCAAGTTCAGCTACTCGGGCAAGTTCCGCTACATGGGCGGCCTGATCGACGCCACCTTGACGGGCACGTTCTCCCCCAGCCGCCTCCAGATCCGCTTCCACACGACCGCCAGCGACGTCGGCTGCCCGGCGATCGTCTCCTACCTGCGCTACTACGGCCGGCACCCGAGGGGCTGAGCAGGCGGCCCGGGCGCGGACGCGCGGGCCGGCGCTCAGAGCGCCGGCCTGCGGGCGACGGCCTCCGCCGCCGCCCAGGCCGTCGCCACCGCCTGCGCGCGGTCGCGCACGCCGAGCTTGGCGTGGATGCGCTGCAGGTGCTTGGCCAGCGTGCGCGGGCTGATGCCGAGGTCGGCGGCCGCCTCGGCCGTCGAGCGGCCACGGGCGACGGCGACGAGCGCCTCCGCCTCGCGGCCGGACAGCCCCAGGCCGGCCAGCGCCGCCG
>DASZVK010000373.1:0-4691 GCA_035547175.1 Solirubrobacteraceae bacterium | reverse complement strand
AGGCGCGATCGGCGGCCACGAGCCCGCGCACGTCGGCGAGCGCGCGGCGCGGCGCGATCGGCTCGACGTGGCCGACGGTCGCGCGCAGGCCGCGGTACTCGTCGAAGTAGCGCCGCGCGAACCGCAGCGGCGGGTAGTCGTGGGCGTGCAGGACGGCCATCGCCGGCACGTAGGCCTTCGCCCAGCCGGCGGCGAGCATCGCCTCGCCGAACGCCTGGTCCTCCGAGTAGGGCAGGTCGGCGAAGCGCAGGCGCTCCCAGCAGTCGCGCCAATAGGCGGCGTTGACGTTCGACAGCCACGGGTCGCCGCCGGCGCGCTCGATCCGCGGCCCGCCGTCGGGCGCCGCCTTGGAGTGAAAGAACGCCTCCAGCTCGCGGGCGATCATCGGCGAGGTCTCGGGGCGCGGCAGGTGCGGGCCGAACACCGCCCCGACGTCGCCGGCCAGCGCGAAGCCGGAGCGCAGGCCGGCCAGCCAGCCGGCGACCGGCGTCGCGTCCTGCGTGAGGAAGGCGATCACGTCGCCGCTCGTCGACTCGGCGCCGAGGTTGCGCGTGCGGCCGTGGCCGAAGCTCGCGGGGTCGATCTCGAGCACGCGCGCGCCGCCGCCGCGCGCCAGCGCGACGCTGTCGTCGGACGAGCCGGAGTCGACGACGAGCACCTCGTCGGGCCCCTCGGCGGCGAGCGCGGCGAGCTGCTCGGGGAGGTGGCGGGCGCCGTCCTTGACGGGAACGACCACCGACACGGTCGGCTCGCTCATCCGCGCAGGCGCCGGGCCACGCGCCGGCGCGCGCGCTTGAGCCTCCAGCCGGCACGGCGCACGGCGCGCAGCGACGCGAGCGTCCAGCGGGCGGCGCGGTGGCGCATGACGCGGTCGAGGTCGACGCCCCAGCGCTCCAGCCAGTAGAGGCGCTCCTGGGCCTGCGACAGCAGCGCGACCGTCGCCTGCGCCTGCGCGGCGAGCTCGGCCTCCAGCTCGGCGACGCGCGCGCGCAGGCGCTCGACCTCCGTCTCCGCGCCGACGTCGGGCGGGCCGCTCATCGGCGCTCCAGCACGATCACGTCCTGGTCGCGCTCGAGCCCCGCCGGCTCGTACAGGCACACGGCCCAGCGCGGCGTCGCGTGGCGCGCGAGCCACTCCGGCGTGAGGTGGGCGGCGCCCCAGCCCGGGTCCCTCACGCCCCAGTCGCCCTGCTCGCCGAAGACCGCCTCGAAGCGGTGCCCGGAGGCCAGCAGCGCCTCCGCGGTGCGCGCGGCGGCGGCGGGCTCCATGCGCCCGGAGCGCAGGTTGCCGGCGAGCGTGTCGAGGCCATGGGTGCTCAGCAGCAACGCGCCACCCGGCCGGACGATGCGGTGCATCTCCTCGAGCCACTCGAGCGCCGGCTCGGCGTCGAAGTGCGACCAGATCGAGATCGCGTACGCCGCGGCGACCGATCCGTCGGTCAGCTCGAGCGGCGGCCGGGCCGGGCCGGCGAAGAAGCGCGCGAGGTCGCCGAGATGCTCCTGCGCCCAGGCGATCGCGGCCTCGTTGGGGTCGCAGCCGAGCCACTCGACCTCTGGCCGCCAGGCCGCCAGCACGCGCAGCACGCGGCCCGACGAGCAGCCGAAGTCGAGCACGGCGTCGCCGTCGGCGATCGCGAACCCGGCACGCGCGAGGCCGTCGGCGACGACGTCGGCGATCGCCGGCGCGCCGCCCGCGGCGACCCAGTTGTGGGCCATCGCGTGGACGTCCTCGGGCGGCATGTCGGGCCGCAGGCCGGTGCGCGCCATCGCCTCGGGGAGCTCGTAGTAGGTCGAGCAGATCAGCGCCATCCGCCGGCGCGCGTCGGGGCCCGCGGAGGCCCACAGCATGCGTGCGTCGCCGTCGACGACGCGCTCGACCTCGGCCACGTCCTCGGGCGCCAGGCGCGCGTAGAGCGCCTCGGTGACGCGGCCGGCGCGTTCGTCGGCGGGCGGCTCGGGCCGCGCCAGCAGCGCCGCCGCGAGGCGCTCGTCGCAGGCCCGGTCCGCCGCCTCGCGCGCCGCCCGCGGGTCGGGGCCTAGCCGGGCGAGCAGTCTGCTGCGGACCGTCATCGGGGCGAGGCTACCGCCGCGGTCAGCGCCACCGCGCGGCGCTCTCAGAGGTTCTCCGCGACGCGCGGGCTCTCGCGCACGAAGAACCACAGCCCGAGCGCGAACAGGCCGACGATGATCGCCCCAGGGATCGCCACGCGCCAGCCCATCAGGAAGAAGACCGAGGGCGCGTGCGGGTCGACGACCATGCGGCGCATCTGCGCGAACAGCGCCGCGATCGGGTTGCAGAGGAAGTAGTCGCGGTACTCGTCGGGCACGGTCGGGAAGGCGACGTAGAGCACCGACGACGCGTAGAAGAGCATCTGCAGGGCGACGTCCCAGATCGGCTGCACGTCGCGGTAGCGGACGTAGAGCGCGCTGAGCAGCATCCCGACGCCGAGCGCGAGCGCCGTCATCGCCGCGATCAGCAGCGGCAGCTCGACCCAGCGCCACGTCGGCCAGACGCCGAAGATCACCGAGAAGACGAGCACGGCGACGAACGTCATCGCCAGGTTCAGCAGCGCGGTGACCGCGACCGACAGCGGGATCACGATCGGGTGGAAGCGCATCTTGCGCAGCAGCGACTCGCGCGCGACCAGCGACCCGACCGAGTTGCTCGTCACCTCGCTGAAGAAGGTGAACAGGACGAGCGCGAAGAGGATGTAGATCGCGTAGTTGTGGACGTCCTTGTCGAGCCCGGCGATCTCGGTGAAGACGAACAGGATCACGCCGAAGAAGGCGAACGGCCGCACCAGCGTCCACAACACGCCGAGCACGGAGCCGTAGAAGCGCAGCCGCCAGTCGGTGACGGCGAGCGTCCACGTCAGCGCCCACAGGCGCCGGGCCTCGGCGAGGCGGTCGGGAGCGACTTCGCGCCGGCCCTCCGCCGCGGCGTCGAGCTCGGCCGCCGGCGCGCTCATCCGCGGACGATCTCGAACTCGTGGGGCAGGTCGACGAGGCCGCCGGTCACGACCGTGCCGTGCACGTGCAGCGACGCGAGGTCCTCGCGCAGGTCGAGCGTGTCGGCGCCGGTCCCGGCGCGCGCGACCGACGGCGACAGCTCGTAGCGGGTCGGCGACATCACGCCGTCGACCTCGATGCGCACGGTGACGTCCTCGCCCGGCTCGAACGTGCCGGTCCGCATCGCGCGCTGCTCGGTCGTCGTCGCGAAGAACGTGTGGCCGACGTCGTTGCGCAGGCTGAAGCCGAACACCGGCTCGGCGACGCGCTCGTGGAAGCGCACGCGGAAGGCCATCGCGACGCGCTCGTGCTGGGCGACCTCGCTCGTGCGGCGGCCGTCGCGCTCGAACCAGGCGTCGAGGATCTCGCAGGCGCGCTGGTCGCCGTAGCGGGCGCTGTCGGGCGCGCCGTGGACGAGGCGGCCGAAGTTCAGCTCGTTGTAGGCGCGCGCGATCTCGCGCGGCTCGCCGATGCGCAGCACGTCGCCGCGCTCGATCAGCATCGCCCGGTCGCAGAAGCGCTCGGTCGCGTGCATGTCGTGGGTGACGAACACGACGGTCTTGCCGGCCGCCTTCAGGCGCGTGAACTCCTCGAAGCACTTCTGCTGGAAGCCGGCGTCGCCGACGGCGAGCACCTCGTCGACGAGCAGCACGTCGGCGTCGACCTGGATCGCGGTCGCGAAGCCGAGCCGCACGGCCATGCCCGACGAGTAGTTCTTGAGCTTGAGCTCGGCGAACTCCTGCAGCTCGGCGAACTCGATCACCGCCTCGGTGCGGGCCTTCGCCTCGCGCCGCGAGAGGCCCATCATCACGGCGTTGATGACGATGTTGTCGCGCGCGGCGAGGTCGGGGTTGAAGCCGACGCCGAGCTCGATGAACGGCGACAGCCGCCCGTGGACGGCGACGCGCCCGGCGTCGGCGCGGTAGATGCCGGCGAGGATCTTCAGCAGCGTCGACTTGCCCGAGCCGTTGCGCCCGACGATCCCGAAGAACTCGCCCGGCGCGATCGAGACGTGCACGTCGTTGAGCGCGTGCAGCTCGTCGTACTGCATCGCGCGCAGCGGGTGCAGCGCCCGCTCCTTGAGCGTGCTGTAGCGCTGCCTGGGCAGGCGGAACGTCTTCGAGACGTGGTCGATCTCGACCGCCGGAGGCTCCGGGGCCAGACGCAACCCGCGTTGCTCGGACTTGGCCAGGACGGCGCCGGACACGATGGGGACAAGCTAGCGGCTGGCCTGGCCGCGAAGGCCCTGATCGCCCGCCGGGCGGCGGCGCTCAGCGGCGCGCCAGGACGACGACGTCCTCGCCCGACGGCAGCCGCGCGGGCAGGTGACGCTCGAGCGCGAAGAGCTCCTGGACGGCCGCCATCAGCCATTCGAGCGTCATGTACGCGCGCGGCGCGTCGCCCTCGCCGAGCACGTGGTGGCCGGTGCGGTACATGCCGCGCAGCAGCGACGTCGTGCGTCCGCCGGAGACGGCGCCGGCGGCGACGTCGGTGGCCATCGCCGCCCAGCCGCGCACGGCGAGCACGACCGAGCCGCCGGAGCGCACGACGCGGCCGAGCTCGGCGAGCAGCCGCACGGCGTCGGCGGCGCCGAGCGCATGCAGCGCGCGCAGGCCGTAGGCGACGTCGATCGCGGCCGCGTCGAACGGCAGCTCGGCCGGCCCCGGCGCGGGCAGGGCGCGG
>DASZVK010000372.1:0-11614 GCA_035547175.1 Solirubrobacteraceae bacterium | reverse complement strand
CAGGCCGGACCGGCGCCGTCGGACGAGCGCGTCGAGCTAGGCTCGACGGCATGGCGAGCAAGACGTGGTTCATCACCGGGACGTCGCGCGGGTTCGGGCGCGAGTGGGCCAAGGCGGCGCTGGAGCGCGGCGACCGGGTCGCGGGCACCGCGCGCGACCTCGCGACGCTCGACGACCTCGTCGCCGAGCACGGCGAGGCGCTGCTGCCGATCGAGCTCGACGTCACCGATCGCGAGGCCGCGTTCGCCGCCGTGCGCGGCGCGCACGAGCGCTTCGGCGCGCTCGACGTCGTCGTCAACAACGCCGGCTACGGCCACTTCGGGATGATCGAGGAGATCGCCGAGGCCGAGGCGCGCGCGCAGATCGAGACCAACCTGCTCGGCACGCTGTGGGTCACGCAGGCGGCGCTGCCGATCCTGCGCGAGCAGGGCTCGGGGCACATCGTCCAGGTCTCCTCGATCGGCGGCATCAGCGCCTTCCCGGGCGTCGGCATCTACCACGCGTCGAAGTGGGCGCTGGAGGGCTTCAGCCAGGCGCTGGCGCAGGAGGTCGCGCCGTTCGGCGTCCACGTGACGCTGATCGAGCCGGGCGGCTTCGCGACCGACTGGAGCGGCCCGTCGTCGCGCAGCTCGGCGCCGATCGCCGCCTACGACGAGCTGCGCGAGGCGCAGGTCCGCCGCCGCGCCGGCAACGCGCCGGGCGACCCGGTCGCCTCGGCGCAGGCGATCCTGCGCGTCGTCGACGCCGACCCGCCGCCGCTGCGCTGCTTCTTCGGCAGCCTGCCGCTGGGCATCGCCGAGGCCGACTACGCCTCGCGGCTGGAGACGTGGCGCGAGTGGCAGCCGGTCGCGGAGCTGGCCCAGGGCCCCGCCGGCCGCTAGCCGAACAGCGCTTGGGCGATGTAGCCGCCGCGCCTCGGCGCGGGCGGGATGGCGAAGATCGCCGAGCCGATGTGCTGGATGTACTCGTTGAGCAGGTCGGACGCGCCGAGCCGCGTCTGCAGCGTCACGAAGTGCCGCGGGTCGTTCATGTAGGCGATGAACAGCAGCCCCGCGTCGAGCAGGCCCTCCGCGTTGAGCCCGTCGGTGTAGTTGTAGGAGCGGCGCAGGATGCGGACGCCGCCGTTGTTCTCGTGCGCCGCCAGCGCGATGTGCGCGAGCGGGTCGATCACGGGGCGCCCGGCGGCGTCGCGCCTGGCGAAGTCCGGCGTGTCGAACTCCTCGGCCCCGGTCAGCGGCGCGCCCTCGACCTTGGTGCGCCCGAAGATCTGCTCCTGGTCGGAGATCGGGTCGCCGTCCCAGTTCTCGATGTGCATCCGGATCTTGCGCACGACCTGGTAGGTGCCGCCCCGCATCCAGCCGCGGCCGCGGAGCCACACGAACTGGTCGCGCTCGGCCGACGTCTTGAGGTTGCGGGTGCCGTCCTTGAAGCCGAGCAGGTTGCGCGGCGTCTGCTGGTGCTTGCCGGCGCTGGCGCGGCCGAAGCCCATCACCACCCAGCGGGTGTGGGCCGTCGCCTGCCCGATCCGGGCCAGGTTGCGCACCGCGTGGTAGGCGACCTGGGGGTCGTCGGCGCAGGCCTGGACCGAGAGGTCGCCGCCGCTCAGCGCGGGATCGAGGTCGTCGCCGGGCAGCGCCGGCAGACGGGCGAGCAGCGCCGGTCGCTTCGCCGCCAGGCCGAAGCGATCGTCGAAGATCCCCGGCCCGAGCCCGACGGTGACGGTCAGCGACGCGGGCACGAGGCCGAGGGCCTCGCCGGTGTCGGTGCCGGTCGAGCTGTCGCCGGGTGGCGCGACCGGCCCGACCGGCTTGCCCTCGGCCATCTGCGCGATCGCCGCCGTCCACAGCGCCAGCAGGCTGCGCAGGTCGCCGGCGGTCGCGCCGTCCGCCAGGTCGAAGGTCATGAACACCGCGTAGCGCTGCGGCTCGGTCGCGATCCCGGCGGGGTGGGCCTGGTCGTAGAACGCGACCGTGCGATCGAGGTCGACCTCGTCCCGGGAGTCGGGCCCGGAGCCGCTGCGGGCGACGGCGCTGCCGCCCACGCCCAGCAGCACCCCGGCGGCGCCTGCGGCGCCGCCGGTGAGCAGCTGACGGCGCCGGAGGCCGCGCCCTTCCTCGCCCTCCGGGCTCACGTCCCGGTGGCGACCTTCTGAGCGATCCGCTGGAGCGGCCGCTGCAGCGCGAGGACGGCCCGGCTCAGCTTCTTCGCGTACTTCTTGCGGTTCGTGGTCGTCCATGCGATGTAGCCGCCGGGAGAGCTCGCGTCACGGTAGGCGTTCAGCGCATCGCGAGCCTTCGTGAACTGGGCGTCGACCGTCGCGGCGAGCGCCTTGTCGATCTTCGCGAGCCCCGGCTGCAGGTTCGCGAACGCCTGCTGGGCGCCCTCGAGGTTGCCGGAGAAGTCGACGAGGTCGATGTGACTGTAGGCCTCCTCCTCGCCCGTGATCTTGTTCGCCTGCACCTCCTCGAGCAGGCCGGCGGCGCCGTTGCCGAGGTCCTCGGGCTTGTAGCTGAGCTTCTTGACCACGGTGACGAGCGTGCCCACGTTGGCCTTCAGCGCGTTCGCGTAGCTCTTGGTCTTCGAGGTGATCGCGCCGCGCTGGTAGAGGTCGCGCTCGACGGCGTGGAAGCCGCTCCAGCCGACCTTCTTGTCGATGTTCGAGGCGCGCATGTCGATCAGGTAGTCGAGGTTGCCGTGGTTGTCGGTGGCCTTGAAGCCGGGCATGACGAAGCCGTCGACGTCGGACTCGATCTTCTCGTAGAAGGGGCGCGCGAGCACGTAGTTCTTCTTGGCCTCGGAGAGGTTGCCGGCGTTGACGGCCTTGGCGAGCGCGTTGACCGCGGTGCGCATCGCCTCGGCCTGCGAGCTCACCCAGGCCGCGTAGGACTTGGTGCCCGCGGCCAGCAGCTGCGCGGCGCTGCCGCCCGGCGACGGGGCCGCCTTGCCGGTGACGGTGAAGGGCTGGTTCTCGGGCTTGCCGCCCGGGCAGTACACCGTGTACCGCCCACCGTCGAGCGTGACCGTGAAGCTCGACGCCGGCAGCCCGGGCGCGAGGTTCTCGCGCTCGCCGACGATCCGCAGGTTCTGCAGCAGCTCGACCTCGGTGATCCCCGTCGCGCTGACGTTCGTGACCCTGAACGTGACCGGGCCGGCCTTGGCCGTGCTGTGGTCGACCTTGCAGGTGTTGCCGGTGAGCTTGATGCTCACCTGCGAGGCGCCGTTCTTGACCGGCGCGGCCGCTGGCGCCGCAAGGCTGGTGCCGGCCGACAACCCGTATGCGGCCAGGCCCGCGGCCGCGAGGACCGCTGGGCGCAGGCCGAGCAGGGATCGGGAGGTATCGGTCATGGTTCTCCTTCTGGGATCTGCCTGTGAGGCTGACGTGATCGTTTGTGTTGACGTGACTATTCGGCCAAGTTCTTGACGACGACCGGCCGGGCCGCGCGGAACGGGAGCACGCGGGTGGCCCGGGCCGTCCAGGCGAGCAGCGCGAACGCCACGAGGACGAGGACGATCGGCATCGTCCGGCCCCAGAACCGCCGGTCCACCTCGGCGACGCTCTGCGCCGAGGCCGCGGCCTGCGCCGCCTGCACGCGGCCCGGCGCCGCCGCGAGCGAGCCGCCCGCGACGACCGCGCCGCCGGGCATCCTGCCGGCGACGGTCAGGGTGCGGGACGTCTCCAGGCCGCCGCCCGTGAGCGTCACGGCGGTGACGTCGCTCTGGCTGAAGTCGAGGATCTCGTCGCCGACCAGCCACAGCCGGCGCTCGCCGTTGCGCGTCCAGCCGGCGCGGTAGGGGCCGGGGGCCTGCTGCGGGCTGACGCCGACCGGCAGGCGTCCGCCGTTGATCGCGATCAGCTGCTCGAGCGACAGCGTCCGCGGCAGCCCGGCCGCCGGGCGGCCCAGGCGGTCGGAGTAGAGGACGGCGTCGCCGACGCCCTCGTGCGCTTCGGCGCGGCCGTCGCGCAGCGCCATCGTCGTGCGCGACGAGCCGGCGTCGATCACCGCCTCGCCGCCGGCGACCCGCACGCTGCCGGCGGCCGCGCCGGCCTCGTCGACCAGCTTGGCGGGGCCGAGCGACGGCAGCGTCGCCGGCGTCACGAGCAGGGCCAGCGCGCCCGCCGCGACCGCCAGGCCGGCGGCGATCCCGACGCGGATGCGCGCGGCCGCCGCGGCGCCGGGGCGGTGGCGGGCCGGCCAGAGCAGGTACAGCGCCATCGGGACGACGAACGCGAACCAGCCGAGCACCTGGATCAGGACCGGCCGGGCCGGGATCCCCAGCACGCCGGTGACCAGCGCGCCGCGGATCGAGCCCGGGGGCGACAGCCACCCGAGGTCGACGGTCCGCTGCTGGCCGGCGTTCAGCCAGCCGGCCTCGTGGGCGGTGCCGAGCGCCGCGACGACGAGCCCCGCCGCGACCAGCACGAGGAACACGGAGGTGTACGAGAAGAAGCGGCGCAGGTTGAGCCGCACGCCGCCGTGGTAGAGGGCGAAGCCGAGCAGCACCGCGCAGACGATCCCGAGCGCGGCGCCGCCCGCCGCCAGCCCGGTGGACCTCGAGGACGAGAACGTCGCCAGCAGGAAGACCGACGTCTCGAAGCCCTCCTTGAGCACCGCGAGGAACGCCATGCTCGTCAGCGCGCGGCTCGAGCCCGTGCCGAGCGCCTGCCGCGCCGCGCTCTCGAGCTCGTGCCTCATGCCGCGGGCGTGGGTGCTCATCCACACCACCATGCTGGCGACGAAGCACACGGCGATCGCGCCGATGACCGTCTCCATGCCCTCCTGGGCGGCCTGCGGCAGGCTCGTCTCGACGAGCCACAGCGTGATCCCGACGGCGAGCGACAGCGCCACGGCCGACGCCACGCCGACTGCCAGCGGCGCCAGCGACCTGCCGTTGCGCCTCAGGAACGCGGCGATGATCGACACGATCAGCGCCGCCTCGAGTCCCTCCCGGAGGCCGATGACGAACGTCGGGATCACGACCCCGACACCTTACACAGGATTAGGGCAGCCTAATGAGGTTGCCCTATCGCCCGCTCAGCGCACGTGGATCGCGCGCGCCAGCCCGACGCCGAGCGCGTGCGTGCGGTCGCCGATGCGGACCTCGACCGGGCCGTCGAACGGCGCCCGGCCGATCATCTCCAGCTCGTCGCCGATCGAGATCTCCGCGTCGGCGAGGTAGCGCAGCATCTCGGGGTCGGAGTCCGACACGCGCACGATCGTCGCCTGCGCGCCGGGGCTGAGGTCGGCGAGGCTCGTCGTCGCGCGATCGTCGATCACGCCCTCGCGGCTGGGGATCGGGTCGCCGTGGGGATCGGCCGCCGGGTCGCCGAGCTTGGCCGCGATGACCTCGATCAGCTCGTCGGTCGCCGCGTGCTCGAGCGCGTCGGCGTAGCGGTGGACGTCCTCCCAGGGGATGTCGAGGCTCTTCGCCAGGAACAGCTCGAGCAGCCTGTGGCGGCGCAGCACGCGCAGCGCCAGGCGCTCGCCCTCGTCGGTGAGCTTGACGCCGCGGTAGGCGACGTGCTCGACGAGGCCGGCCGCGTCCATCCGCTTGACCATCGTCGAGACCGAGCCGGCGGAGATGCCCAGCCGCTCGGCGACGTCGCTCGTCGACGCGGTCGCGTCGTGGCGCGTCAGCGAGTAGATCGCCTTGACGTAGTCCTCGACCGAGGACGAGAACGTCGTCGGGTCGTCCGTCTGCGACATCGCCGACTAAGGGTATTGACCGACCGTGCCGAACATCCATGTCATGGAGTCCATAACCAGGATTTCGGCACTGTTGACTTTTCCGCTAGCCTAGGCATCGGTGGCCACCGCAGAGATCACCGTTCCCGCCGTCCCGGCGCCGAGCGCGCTCCAGCAGGCGCTCGCCCGAGGGCGCCTGCGCGGCACGCTCGCGATCCTCGGCCCGGCCTTCGTCGCCTCGGTCGCCTACGTCGACCCCGGCAACTTCGCGACGAACTTCGCCGCCGGCGCGACCCACGGCTACGCGCTCGTGTGGGTGATCGTGATGGCCAACCTGATGGCCGTCCTCGTCCAGTACCTGACGTCGAAGGCCGGCCTGTCGACGGGCAGGAGCCTGCCCGAGCTCTGCCGCGAGGCGTTCCCGCGGCGGGCGAACCTCGTCCTCTGGCTCCAGGCCGAGGTGATCGCGATGGCGACCGACCTCGCCGAGTTCGTCGGCGCCGCGCTCGGCCTGCACCTGATCTTCGGCATCCCGCTGTTCCCCGCCGGCCTGATCACCGCCGTCGTCGCGTTCGCGATCCTCGCGCTCGAGCAGCGCGGCTACCGGCGCTTCGAGCTGGCGATCATCGCGCTGCTGTCGCTCGTCGCGCTCGGCTTCCTCTACGTCTTCTTCGCCGTCGGCCACCAGGACTACGGCGCGATCGGCCGGGGGCTGCTGCCGGCGATCGGCCACGGCGACCAGCTCAGCCTCGCCGTCGGCATCATCGGCGCGACGGTGATGCCGCACGTCGTCTACCTGCACTCGGCGCTGCAGAAGAACCGCATCCGACCGACCGACGCCGCCGAGCGTCGCACGCTGCTGCGCTACAACCGCCTCGACTGCGTGATCGGGCTGGGCACGGCCGGCATCGTCAACCTCTCGATGCTGTGCATCGCCGCGGCGCTGTTCCACAAGCCGGGCCTGACGGGCATCGACGACCTCGGCCCGATCCACGACCACCTCGACAGCCTCGTCGGCGGCGGCGCGGCGCTCGCCTTCGGGGTCGCGCTGATGGCCTCCGGCTTCTCGTCCTCGAGCGTCGGCACCTACGCCGGCCAGGTCGTGATGGCGGGCTTCGTCGGCTGGCGGATCCCGCTCGCCGCGCGCCGCGTGCTGACGATGCTCCCCTCGCTCGTGGTGCTCGCGCTGGCGGTGAACACCAGCCAGGCGCTCGTCTACTCGCAGATCGTGCTCTCGTTCGGCATCCCGTTCGCGCTCGTGCCGCTGCTGATGCTCACCCGCCGCCGGGACGTGATGGGCGACATGGTCAACCGGCCGGTGACGACGGCGCTGATGGCGCTGGTCGCGCTCGTCATCAGCGCGCTCAACGTCTACCTGCTCTACGACGCGATCGCCGGCTAGGCCTTGCCCTCGGCGGCGGCTCGCGCGCCGCCGCCCTCGACGTTCAGCCGCGGCAGGAAGCGGCCGAGGCGGCGCGGCAGCCACCAGTTCGCGCGGCCGATGAGCAGCATCAGCCCGGGGACGAGCACGCTGCGCACGAGCAGCGCGTCGAGCAGCACCGCGGCCGCCAGGCCGACGCCGAAGAGCTTGATCACGCGCTCGCCGCCGAGCACGAACGCGGCGAAGACGAGGATCATGATCGCCGCCGCCGCGGTGATCGTGCGCCCGGTGGCGGCCAGGCCGTGCGAGATCGCCTCGCGGTTGTCGCCGCGCTTGTGCCACTCCTCGTAGATGCGGCTGACGAGGAACACCTCGTAGTCCATCGACAGGCCGAACAGGATCGCGAAGACCATCACGGGCAGGAACGCCTCGATCGGCCCCGCGCGGTCGACGCCGATCAGCTCCATGCCCCAGCCCTTCTGGAACACGGCCGTGATCACGCCGAACGCGGCCGCGGCGGAGAGCAGGTTCATCAGCGACGCCATCGCCGGGATCACGACGCTGCGGAAGACGAGCAGCAGCAGCAGGAACGACAGGCCGACGACGATGCCGATGAACAGCGGCAGCTTGCTCGACAGCACGTGCGAGAAGTCCTCGAAGATCGCCGTCATGCCGCCGACCATCACGTGCAGGTGGGCGGGGCCGCCGCGCGTGGCCGACGGGATCGTCTCGTCGCGCAGGCGGTTGACGAGGTCGGTCGTCGAGGCGTCCTGCGGCGAGCCCTTCGGGAAGACGTTCGCGAGCGCCACGTCGGAGGCGCCGTTGTGGCCGTGCAGCACCGTCATCGAGCTGACCGCGGCGACGTCCGGCGTCGTCTTCGCCGCGGCGACGACGCGCGCGAAGGTGGCTCGCGCGCCCGCGTCCGGCACCTCGGCGACGAGCTGCAGCGGGCCGTTGAAGCCCGGCCCGAAGCCCTTGGCCAGCAGGTCGTAGGCCTGCCGCGTCGTCCGGCTCGTGGGGTCGTTGCCCTGGTCGGAGGAGCCCAGGCGCATCGACAGGAACGGGATCGCGATCACGACCATGAGCAGCGCCGCGGCCGTCGAGAGCAGCGCCGGATGGCGCGCCAGGCGCGACGCCCAGGCCGCCCAGCGCGGCGACTCGTCCGTCTCGGCCAGGCGCCCGTGCTCGGCCAGCCGGCGGCGCACGCCGCGGCGCAGCACGCGCGGGCCGAGGAAGCCCAGGAACGCCGGCAGCAGCGTGATCGCCGCGGCGACGGTGAAGGCGACGACGAGCGCCGACGCGATCGCCACGCCGTAGAGGAAGCTCACGCCCAGCGCGATCATGCCCAGCAGCGCGATGCAGACCGTCACCCCGGCGAACAGCACCGCGCGGCCCGAGGTGTCGATCGCCTCGACCGCCGCCGTCTCGGGGTCCAGCCCGCGCAGCAGCCCCTGGCGGAAGCGCGTGACGATGAACAGGGCGTAGTCGACGCCGACGCCGAGGCCGATCAGCAGCGACAGCTCCGAGCTGAAGGACGCCATCTGGATCGCGTGCGACAGCAGGCCGATGACCGCGATCCCGACGCCCAGCGCGACGCCGGTCGTCACGAGCGGCAGCAGCATCGCCAGGAACGACCCGAACACGAAGAACAGCACGGCCGCCGCGGCGAGGAAGCCGAAGCCCGTGCCGCCGACCGACTGCTGCTGGGCGTTCTCGATCGCCTGGCCGCCGAGCTCGACGCGGACGCCGTGGGTGTCCGCGCCCTGCGCGACCTCGATCAGCCGCTTGACGTGGCGGGTCGGGATCGCGTTGGCCTGGTCGTCGAAGGTGACGGTCGCGTAGGCGACCGTCCCGTCCTTGGAGATCCGCGAGGCGGCGGCGCCGGGGGCGTAGGGCGAGTCGACGCGGCCGACGTGCGGCAGCTCGGCGACCTCGCGCAGCATCGAGGCGATGCGCGTCCGCACGGCGGGGTCGGTGACCTTCCTGCCGGCGCTGGTGCCGACGACGATCTGGTCGCTGTCGCCGGACGCCTGCGGGGCGGCCCGCTGCAGCAGCCGGATCGCGTCGGCGCTCTCGGTGCCGCCGAGCCTGAACGTGTCGCGGTAGTCGCTGCCGGCCGCGCTGTGGATCGCCGAGAGCCCGAGCAGCGCGACCACCCAGAGCGCCAGGGCGAGGCGGCGGTGGGTGAACGACCAGCGGGCGATCGAGCGCATCGAGCGCCGGACCCTAGCACGAAGTGAGACAGTGTTGTAAAGGTTATGCTTAATGGCACGAGGCCATCATTGGGCGAGCCCGCATCACCGATCCGGCGCCGCGCCGACGCGCTGCGCAACGAGCAGGCGATCCTGCGCGCCGGCGCCCGCCTGCTGGCCGACGACCCCGGCGCCAGCATGCAGGCGATCGCCGACGCGGCCGGCGTCTCGCGGCCGACCGTCTACCGCCGCTTCCCCAGCCGCGACGTGCTGCTGGCCGCGCTCGGGCAGGCGATGGCGGACGAGGCCCAGGCGCTCGTCGAGGCCGCGGCCGACTCCGACGCCCCGGCCGCCGAGGCGCTGGCCGGCCTGATCCGCGAGCTCGGCGGCGTCGCCGAGCGCTACCCGGTCCTCTTCCAGCTGTTGCGCATGCGCCATGCCTCCGATCGCGGCGGCCATCCCAAGCGGCCCGTGACGCCCGGGCTCGCCAAGGCCTTCGACCGGCTCGTGCGCCGCGGCCACCGCGACGGCTCGATCCGGACCGACCTGTCGCCGCTGGCGCTGCGGCCGATGGTCTTCGGCAGCCTCGTCGCGTCGCTGACCGCGTCCGACGCGCCCGACCCGCGCAAGGTCGCCAACGCCGTCGCCGAGACGCTGCTGCGCGGCGTCACGCCGCGCGCGACGTGATAGAGGTCCGGCCGTGCGCGCCGTCCAGATCGTCTCGCTGACCGGCCCCGGCGACGTCGTCGTCGCCGACGTGCCCGAGCCCGAGCCGAGCCACCCGCTGACGCCCGGCGAGGGCGTCGTGATCGACGTCCGCGCCGCGGGCGTCGCCTTCCCCGAGGTGCTCCAGACCCGGGGGCGCTACCAGATCAAGCCGGAGCTGCCGTACGTGCCGGGCTCCGAGGTGGCGGGCGTCGTGCGCAGCGCCCCGCAGGGCGCGTCGGTGCGCCCGGGCGACCGCGTCGCCGCGCTCTGCATGCTCGGCGGCTTCGCCGAGGTCGCCGTCGCCCCCGCCTACGGAGCGCTCGCGCTGCCCGAGCAGCTCGACTTCGCCCAGGGCGCCGGGCTCGTCGTCAACTACCACTCGGCGTGGTTCGCGCTGGTCACGCGCGGGCGCTACGCGGAGGGCGAGACCGTGCTCGTCCACGGCGCCGCCGGCGGCATCGGGACGGCGACGCTGCAGATCGCCAAGGCGCTCGGCGCGCGCACGATCGCGGTCGTCTCCTCCGACGAGAAGGAGCGCGTCGCGCGCGCGGCCGGCGCCGACGAGGTCGTCCGCTCCGGCGGCGCCTGGAAGGACGCGGTCAGGGAGATGGGCGGCGCCGACGTCGTCGTCGACCCGGTCGGCGGCGACCGCTTCACCGACAGCCTGCGCTCGCTGCGCGAGGGCGGGCGGCTCGTCGTCGTCGGCTTCGCCGGCGGCGCGATCCCCGAGGTGCGCGTCAACCGGCTGCTGCTCAACAACATCGAGGTCGTCGGCGCCGGCTGGGGCGCGTGGGCGGTCTCCCACCCCTCCTACTCGCAGGAGGTCGGCGCGCGGCTGGAGCCGCTGATCGCGGCCGGCCACGTCGCGCCGATGGTCAGCGCGCGCTTCCCGCTCGAGCAGGCCCGCGAGGCGCTGACGCTGCTCGACGAGCGCGGCGCGCTCGGCAAGGTCGTGCTCGAGGTCTAGGAGTCCGAGTCGACGAGCCAGCCCGGGTCGGCCGGGACGTCGACGGCGTGCTCGCGCAGCGCGTGCAGCGGCACGACGTCGAGCGCGCGCTCGTGCGTCGAGGCGAGCACGACCAGCGCCGGCGCCCCGTCCTCGTGCGCGCGCAGCCAGTTGGCCGCCGTCACGCACCAGCGGTCGCCCGGCTCCAGGCCCGGGAACGCGAAGGCAGGTGCCGGCGTCATCAGGTCGTTGCCGATCGAGCGCTGATGCTCGAGGAACTCGGCGGTGACGACCGCGCAGATCGTGTGGCTGCCGACGTCCTCCGGCGACGTGTTGCAGCAGCCGTCGCGGAAGAAGCCGGTGACCGGGTCCATCCCGCACGGCTCCAGCTCGCCGCCCAGCACGTTGCGCGCGCGCACGGCGGCAGTATGCCCGACGCGTCCGCGGGAGCGCCGCCGGCGCCGGGCCGCCGGCCGGGCTCACGCGGCGAACTCGCCGACCAGCCCGGCGGCGCGCTCGAGCACCGCCTCGCCGGGGCCGTCGGCCACCGCGCCGGAGGCCCCGAGCACGGCGAGCAGCGCCCGCGCGAGCGCCTCGTGCGTCGCCTCGGCCGTGTGGTCCGCGGCGCCGCCGACGGTCGCCGGGTCGAGCGCCAGGTCGAGCGCCTCGTAGACGGCGGCGAGCACGCGCGCCGGCTCGCCGG
>DASZVK010000371.1:0-3049 GCA_035547175.1 Solirubrobacteraceae bacterium | reverse complement strand
GTGGCCGGCGCCGGCGGACGACCTCGAGGGCGCCACCCTCGGCGAGGAGATCGCCCACTGGCTGGCGGAGGGCCATCGCGTCACGCTGGTCGCCCCGCGCGAGAGGGGCAGGGCCGGCGGGCCGCGACGCGAGGAGCCGGCGCCCGGCCTCGTCGTGCGGCGGATGGGCTCGCGGCGATCGATCGTGCCGCGCGCCGCTTGGGCGACGCTGCTCGGCCTCGGCCGCGACGCGGACGTCGTGCTCGAGGCGGTCCACCGCCGCCCGTTCATGACGCCGCTGTGGCGCTGGCTGGCCGCGCCGCCCGCGATCGTCCCGTCGAGCGCGGGCTTCGGGATGCTCTACCGCGGCGTGCCGGCGATGGGCGAGCAGTCCTGGGACGCGCGCGAGGCGGCCGGCCTCGAGGTGCTGCGCGAGGCCGCCGCGACGCCGTCGCTGCCGCTGAGCGGCCTGCTGCGCTCCTCGGAGACCGCGAAGGCGGGCGGGCTGGCGGCCGCGTCGCTGGCCAACAACGCGATCCAGCTCGTCTTCGTCGTCGTCTTCACGCGCCTGCTGGGCGCCGACGACTACGGGTCGCTGGCGGCGCTCGTCTCGGCCTTCCTGATCCTGATGGTCGGCGGGCAGGCGCTGCAGGTCGCCGCCGCGCGCGAGACGACGCTGCGCCACCTCGGCGACGGGCCGCGCCTGGCGGCGACGATGGAGTCCTGGACGCGGCGCCTGGTGCTGGTCGCGTTCGCGGCGCTCGGCGCCGGCCTGCTCCTGCGGGGGCCGCTCGGCCACGTCGTCGGCGTGCCGGACCACAGCGCCGCGGCGGGCTTGATCCCGTGCACCGGCGTCCTCTGGGCGCTGGTCTCGCTGCAGCGCGGCGTGCTCCAGGGCGCCCACGTCTACGCGCCCGTCGGCGTGTCGATCGTCGGCGAGGCCGTCGGGCGCCTGGCGTGCGGCCTGGCGCTCTACGGCGCCGGGGCGGGCGTGACCGGCGCGTTCGCCGGCACGCCGCTGACGATGGCGCTGATCGCCGTCGCGCTCGTGGTCGTCGGCCGCCGGCGGTTCGGCCATCCGGCCGGCCACGGCACGTCGCGCTCGTTGCGGCTGCTGCTGAGCGAGGCGTGGGCGCCGATCGCCGGGCTCGGGCTGCTCGCGCTGCTGCAGAACGTCGACGTGCTCGTCGTCAAGCACCGCATCGGCGGCGACGCCGCGGGCTCCTACGCCGCCGCCGCGGTGGCGGCGAAGTCGGTCGTCTGGGTGGCGATCGGCATCGCCCTCCAGCTGCTGCCGGACGCGACGCGGCGCGAGGCCGAGGGCGCCAACCCGCTGCCCACCCTCGTCCGCGCCGTCGGCGTGCTCGCCGTCGTCGCCGCCCCGGCGGTGCTGATCTTCTTCGCCGTGCCGACGACGCTGCTGCGGCTCGCCTTCGGCACCGACCTCACGCAGGCGCACGAGGCGCTGCCGCTGCTGGGCGTCGCGATGACGCTGCTCGCGGCCGCGTACCTGATGGTCCAGTACATGCTGGCGCTCGGGCGGACGCTGTTCCTCTGGGTGCTGGGCGCGATCGCGATCGCCGAGCCGTTCCTGCTCAGCGCCGGCGACTGGTCGCTGGCCGGCTACGCGGCGCTCGTGCTGGCGCTGGAGGCCGCCGCGCTGCTCGGCATGAGCGCGCTCGTCGTGCGCGGGGCGCGGCGGCGACGGCGCGAGCCGCTGCCGGTCGCGACGGGCACTACGCGCTGAGCGCGAGCCCGCGGGCGCGGCGCGGGCGCCCGATCCGCGCGGGCGCGTCGACGACGCAGACGCGCTCGACGACCCGCCGCATCTCCGTGCGGAAGCGGGCGACGTCGAAGCGGCGCGCGTTCTCGACGCAGGCCGCGGGATCGACCGCGGCCGGGTCGAAGCGCGTCACCGCGTCGCACAGCGCCTCGATCGAGGGGGCGTCGTAGAAGACGCCGGTCTCGCCGTCGAGGACGGTCTCGCGCGCGCCGCCGTCGGCGAGCGCGATCACCGGCCGCCCGGCGGCCTGCGCCTCGACGGCGGCGATGCCGAACTCCTCCGTCGCGGTCACCACGAGCGCCCGGCAGCGGGCCAGCAGCTCGGCGGCGCGGGCGTCCGACACGCGCCCCTCGAAGCGGACGGTCGGCCCGGCGATCCGCCTCAGCGCGCGCGCCTCGGGCCCGTTGCCGACGACGACCAGCGGCAGCCGCAGCCGCGTGAACGCCCGCACCGCGAGGTCGATGCGCTTGTGCGGCATCAGCTCGCTGAGGACGAGGTGGAAGTCGCCGGCGCCCGCCGGTGGGGGCGTCAGCGCGAAGCGGCCGGTCTCGACGGGCGGGTAGACGATCTCGGCCTCGCGCGTGAAGTAGCGGCGAATGCGCCGCCGCGTGGTCTCCGAGTTGGCCACGTAGGCGTCGACGCGCTGGGCGGCGATCCAGTCCCACTGGCGCCAGCGCTGGAAGATCGCGCGCAGGCCGGCGCGGGCCAGCGCCCCGTGGCCGGCGAGCGTCTCGTCGCGGGCGTTCCAGGCGTAGCGGAACGGGTTGTGGCAGTAGCAGACGTGGCGCGCGCGCTCGTCGGGGATGACGCCGTGCGCCCAGGCGCTCGAGCTCGACACGACGAGGTCGTAGCCGCGCAGGTCGAGCGCCTCGATCGCATAGGGGTAGAGCGGCAGCAGGCCGCGGAAGCTGCGCGCGGTCGGCCGCAGACGCTGGAGGAACGACGTCCGCACGTTGCGATGCGCGAAGCGCCCCTCCGTGCCCTCCTCGTCGTAGACGGCGGTGAACAGGTCGGCGTCGGGGAACAGGTCGCAGAGCGCGATGAAGACGCGCTCGGCCCCGCGCACGTCGAGCAGGAAGTCGTGGACGAGCGCGACGCGCCTTGCGCCTGTGGCGGACACCGGCCGCGAGTGTATGCCACGGCGGCGCGCCGGCGCGGCGGCTAGCGTCGGGCCGTGCGGATCGCCGTCGACGCGCGCCATCTCGCCGCCGGGCGTGGCGTCGCCCGGCACGCGCGCCGCACGCTGGAGGCGCTGCGCGCCGAGTTCCCCGAGGACGTCCACGTGCC
>DASZVK010000370.1:0-6226 GCA_035547175.1 Solirubrobacteraceae bacterium | reverse complement strand
CAACGTCGTCACGGCGTCGTCGTCGGGTGCGACGATGGGGCCGCTGATCCGCGACTCGCGGCTGCGCAAGCTGTCGTTCACCGGGTCGACCGAGGTCGGCCGGACGCTGATCGAGCAGAGCGCGCAGCAGGTGCTGAAGGTGTCGATGGAGCTGGGCGGCAACGCGCCGTTCCTGGTCTTCGAGGACGCCGACCTCGACGCCGCCGTCGACGGCGCGATGATCGCCAAGATGCGCAACGGCGGCGAGGCGTGCACGTCGGCGAACCGCTTCTACGTGCACGAGTCGGTGGCGGCGGAGTTCTCGCGCCGGCTGGCCGAGAGGATCGGCGCGATGAAGGTCGGTCGCGGCACGCAGGACGGCGTGACGATGGGGCCGCTCGTCGACGCAGACCAGCGCGACAAGGTCGCCGAGCTGGTCGAGGACGCGCGCTCGCGCGGGGCGACCGTGCTGGTCGGCGGCTCGGCCCCCGACGGGCCGGGCCACTTCTACTCGCCGACCGTGCTGGCCGACGTGCCCGACGACGCGCGCGTGTTGACCGAGGAGATCTTCGGCCCGGTCGCCCCGGTGCGGACGTTCGCCAGCGACGAAGAGGCGATCGACGCCGCCAACCGCACCGAGTACGGGCTGGTCGCCTACGTGTTCACGCGCGACCTCGACCGGGCCTTCCGCGTGACCGAGGCGCTCGACGTCGGCATGGTCGGGCTCAACCAGGGCATCGTCTCCAACGCCGGCGCTCCGTTCGGCGGCGTCAAGGCCTCGGGCTTCGGCCGCGAGGGCGGGCCCGAGGGCATCGAGGAGTACCTCGAGACCAAGTACGTCGCGATGAACGTCGGCGGCTGAGCGTCAGCCGCCGAAGCGATACGCGCTCGCGCACCGCGCCCGGGTCGAGCGGGCCTGGCAGGCGCGCGAGGCGCGCTCGCCGCGGAACGACGCCGTCGACGGGGTGACGGTCATCATCCCCGTGTAGGAGTACGCCGCGTCGTGCCACGTCGGCTGGCAGACGTAGGTCGTGTAGCCGACGCGGTAGCAGCCGTAGTGGTCGACCGTCGGGTTCCGGCCGGTGGCGGCGCGCATCGCCGTGCGCATCTTCGCGCTCGCCTCCGGCCAGGTCAGCGTGCCTCCCTGTGCCGTGTCGGGCGAGGCCGTCGGCGTCACGTGCCCGGCGCCGTCGGCGGCATGCTGGAGCTTGGCCGCCTGGGTCGAGACGAACGTGCCCAGCGCCGTCCCGGCGAGGTCGGCGAAGACGGACGGCGTCCCGAGCGGGCAGCCGCCGGCGCCGTAGCTGACGATGCCGGCCTGGTAGAGCCGTCCGGTGGCGCCGTCGCTGACCAGCAGCGGGCCGCCGCTGTCGCCGGCGCACGGGGTCGTCGCGCCGATCCCGGTGGCGCACAGCATCACGCCGGGGTCCCAGTGGCTGAAGCGCGACCCGCACTGCGACGCACGGGCGATCCGCAGCGCGCCCGACAGCAGCGTCGGCGAGGCTCCCGAGGCCTTCGCCGTCGCCCGGCCCCAGCCGAGCACCCTCGCCGGCCGCCCGGGGGCGGCGAGGTCGGCGAGCGAGCGCGGCAGCAGGCGCACGGTGCTCGAGACCGGGTCGCGCACGCGCAGCAGCGCGACGTCGTGGGTCGCGCCGCCGCCGTCGTGGCTGAAGGCCGCGTTGGTCACGTAGCTGACGACCGGGTTGACCGCCTTCGCCGCGCCGCCCAGGGCACGCGTCGGGTCGGTGCGGCCGACGATCACGCCGACCTTCGCCGGCGAGAAGAACCGGTCGTCGGACTCGTCGACGAGGCAGTGCGCGGCCGTCACGATCACGTTGCGCGACACCGCCGTGGCGCCGCACACCTCGGACAGCCCGTCGGCCTGCCGGCCGACGACGAACGCCATGAACCCGGGCGTCTGGACGGGCGTGCCGCCGACGACGGCGCCCGCCGGCGCGGCGCCGGAGCCGAGCGCGACCGCGGCGATCAGCGGGATCGGGAGTCTCGTCCGCATGGGCTGTGCGCAGGTCCTGGACCGGCCGGCCCGCGTGCGCGCGGGAAAAACTACCGAGTGGCGCTCACCGGCCGTCGCCGCGTGGGCGCGAGCCGACGAGCACCGCGAAGCGGCGCATCCGGAACGGGCACGACACGTCCGCGAAGCCCAGCTCGCGCAGCCAGGCGAGCTGGGCCGCCGCGGTCGCGCAGCGGTCGTGCTCGAAGCGCTCGAGCGCGGCGGCCCACTCCTCGTCGCCGGTGCCGCGCGCGATCGCCTCGCGGCGGTGCCACTCGAGGTCGGCCGCGGTCGCCTCCGGCGTCTCGCCGAGCACCTGCTCGGCGTTGGCGAAGACGCCGCCGGGCTCGAGCGCATCGAGCACGCGCGCGTAGAGCGAGCGCTTGTCGGCGTCCTCGAGGTGGTGGATGGCGAGCGCCGAGACGACGGCGTCGTAGGACGGGTGGGCGGGCACGGCATCCGGGTCGCGCAGGTCGGCGACGACGTACTCGGCGCGGTCGCCGAGGCGCTCGCGCGCCAGCGCGAGCATCTCGGCCGAGCCGTCGAGCGCGACGATCTCGGCCGCCGGGAACGTCTGCGCGACCATCCCGGTCAGCAGCCCGGTGCCGGCGCCGAGGTCGAGGACGCGAAGTCGCCCGCCCGGCGCGGGCAGCGCCCGGAGCGCGTCGAGCACGGCGCCGTAGAAGGCGTCGAAGACGGGGACGAGCCGCCGCCGCGGCTCGTCGTAGTCGGCGGCGTAGGCGCCGAAGGCCTGCGAAGCCTCGTTCGTCATCACGTACAAGCGTACATGATGACGAAACGGCTAGACCAGCCCGCCCGCGGCCATCCTGCGCAGGTCCATCGCCTGCTCGTAGGTGGCCTCGTCGACGCCCTGCTCGAGCGCGACCTCGCGCAGGTTGCGGCCCGACTGCGCGGCCTCCTTGACGATCGCGCCGGCCTTGTCGTAGCCGATGTAGCGGTTCAGCGCCGTGGCCGCCGCCAGCGTGCCCTCGGCGCTGGCCCGGCAGCCGGCGAGGTTGGCCTCGATGCCGTCGACGCATTTCTCGGCGAACGCCGTCGCCGTGCTCGACAGCAGCGCGATCGACTGCAGCAGGTTGCGGGCGATCAGCGGGATGCGGACGTTGAGCTCGAACTGGCCCTGCAGGCCGCCGACGGTGATCGCGGCGTCGTTGCCGATCACCTGCGCGCTGACCTGGAGCACGACCTCGGGGATCACCGGGTTGACCTTGCCCGGCATGATCGACGAGCCCTTCTGCAGCTCGGGCAGGAACAGCTCGCCGATGCCGGCGCGCGGGCCCGAGCCCATCAGCGCGAGGTCGTTGGCGATCTTGGTCAGCGACACGGCGACGACCTTCAGCGCGCCCGACAGCTCGACGAGCGCGTCGCGGTTGGCCTGCGCCTCGAACGGGTCCTCCGGCGCCGAGATCCGAAGGCCGGTCTGCTCGGACAGCAGCGCCCGCACGCGCGCGGCGAACTCGGGGTGCGTGTTGAGGCCCGAGCCGACGGCGGTGCCGCCGAGCGGGATCTGCGCGACCTGCGTGAGCGCGTTGCGCACGCGGCGGGCGCCGAGGCGGACCTGCGCCGCGTAGCCGCCGAACTCCTGGCCGAGCGTGACCGGCACGGCGTCCATCAGGTGCGTGCGGCCGGACTTGACGACGTCGGCGAGCTCGGTCGCCTTGGCGGCGAACGAGGCCTCGAGCCGCTCGAGCGCGGGCAGCAGCGCGTTCGTCGCCTGGTCGAGCGCGGCGAGGTGCACGGCGCTGGGGAAGACGTCGTTGGAGGACTGGCCGAAGTTGACGTGGTCGTTGGGGTGCACGCCCTCGCCGGCGAGGTTGGCGATCACCTCGTTGGCGTTCATGTTCGACGACGTGCCCGAGCCGGTCTGGAAGACGTCGATCGGGAACTGCTCGTCGTGGCGCCCGCTCGCGACCTCGTCGGCGGCGGCGGCGACGCGCGCGGCGACGTCGGCGTCGACGAGCTCCAGCTCCGCGTTGACCTTCGCGGCGGCGCCCTTGATGCGGCCGAGCCAGTGGATCACCGGCAGCGGCACGCGCTCGCCGGAGATCTGGAAGTTGTCGACGGCCTTCGTGGTCTCGCCGCCCCACAGCTGGGCGGACTGCTCGATCGCGCTCATACCGGCAATCTACGCCCTGGGGTCGGCTCCGGACCGGCTCATCGGCGCCACCGCGAAGGCCGCGATCTCCCGCGCGACGCCGACCGGGTCGTCGTAGGCGATCAGGAAGCCGGTGTCCGCCAGCACGCGCAGCAGCGCGCGCGGCAGCACGTCGTGCGCCTCCTCGGCCGTCCGCAGCGGATGCTGCGGGTCGGCGTCGGCCCACAGCAGCAGCACCGGCGCGGAGACGTGGCGGTAGGAGTCGAGCACGTCGCGCCGGCCGGCGGGCGGCCAGCGCCGCGCGAAGCACGCCCACGAGCGGGCGAGGTTGGCGTTGCCGCCGACGTCGGCGAACGCGTGACGGACGAGGTCGCGCGCCGCCGGGTTGGCGCGCGTCGAGAGCCTCGGCCCGATCCCGGGCCGCGCCGCGAGCCGCGCCGCGTGGGCGAGGCCACGGTCGAGGCCGGGCACCGCCGCCAGCCGCGCCGTCGCCCTGACCGTCGCGCGGGCGGCGCCGCGCGGCGGCGCTCGATGCAGCGCCGCGGGCATCAGCACCAGGCGGTCGAGCTCGAGGCGCCCGGTCGCGACCGCGTGCAGCGCGATCTCGGCGCCGAGGCCGTGGCCGCCGACGATCGCGCGCGGGCCGGCGACGTCGGCGACGAAGCCGGACGTCACGTCGGCGAACCAGTCCGGCGTGTAGGGGTGGCACGGGCGGTCCTCGGAGTCGCCGTGCAGCGGCAGGTCGGGGAGCACGACGCGGAAGCGGTCGTCGAGGTGCTCGACCGCGGGCTCCAGCTCGCGGTGGGTCAGGCCCAGCGAGTGCAGCAGCACGACGGCCGGGCCGGTGCCCGACTCGCGATAGGCCACCCGCGTCCCGTCGGGGGCGTGCCAGAGTCGCAGCCGCATCGACCGATCGTATGGCGGTCCCGGCCTACAGGGCGGCGAGCGCCGCGCGCGCCCGGTCGGCGAACGGCACCCAGCCGGCCGCCGAGTCGATGCGGACCGCGGCCTCGTAGTGGGCCGCCGCCTCGTCCCACCGTCCCAGCACGGCGGCCGCGTTGCCGAGCTGGCGGTCGACAGCGCCCATCGTGTTGCAGGCGCGCCCGGCCGTGAGCGGGCGGCCGGCGTACGGCGCGAGCACGTCGAGCACGGCCGCGGCGACGTCGCCGTCGCCGATCAGCCGCGCGGCCTCCATCGACTCGCCGACGCCGGTCATCCAGTTGGCGTCGAACGGCAGCCGCTCGAAGCGCGGCCCGAGCCTGGCGAGCTGCTCGCGCGCCGCGCGCGGCTCCCCGGCCCAGGCGAGGTACCACGCGAAGCCGGAGACGTAGGCGAGGCTGACGGCGTCGCTGGCGAGCCGCTGCATCGCGTAGTCGATCGTCTCCGGCGCCATCGGCGAGAAGTCGTCGAGCACCTCGCACTCGGCGAAGACGAGCATCTGCTCGAAGACGCGGGCGTTGCGGTCGCCGGCGGCGCGTCCCTCGGCCACGGCGCGGTCGCGCAGCGCGCGCCCGGCGTCGAGGTCGCCCATGTAGAGCGCGTCGACGGCGGCCCAGACCGTCGAGTACCAGCCGAAGACGGGCATCCGCAGCGAGCGCGCCAGCTCGCCGTAGCGGGCGACCTCCTCGCGCCAGCGGTCGACCTCGCCGGCCTCGAAGAGGTCGGCGACGCGCCAGTTGCGGCCCTGCAGGTGCAGGGCCGGGTCGCGCGCGGCCCTCGCGGCGGCGATCATCTCCTCGGCCACGGCGAGGCGCTCGCGCAGCCGGTCGGGCCGCCACAGCGCGACGTGGCGGGCGTTGAGCGCGACGGCCGGCGCGCGCGGGTCGCCCGCCGCCCGCGCCCGCTCGACGGCGGCGAGGCTGAGCCGCTCCGAGCGCTCGCGCGGCCGGGCGTAGTAGAGCTCGACGGCGAGCCGCGCCTCGACGGCGGAGATCGCGGCGTCGGCCCCGTCCTCGCCGAGCGCCTCGCGCGCCTCCTCGAGCAGCGCCACGCGCTCGGGGTCGACCTCGACGATCTCGACGCCGATCCCGCAGCGCAGCAGGGCGGCGCGGGTCAGCAGCGACGCGTCGCCCGTGCGCCGCGCGATCTCGGTCGCCTCCGCCAGCGGCCCGTGCGCGGCCTCG
>DASZVK010000369.1:0-5065 GCA_035547175.1 Solirubrobacteraceae bacterium | reverse complement strand
ATCGCCGGCGCGACGCCCGCCAGGTCGCCGGCCCGCAGCGGCGAGGCGTCCGGCGACTCGCCGTCGTCACCGCCGAGGTAGGTCTCCCAGCAGCGCTGCATGTCCGCGGCGGTCAGCATCGGGCCCGCGGCGCAGCGCCGGTAGGACTCCCCCGCCCGCCGCGCGTCGGTCGCCGGGTAGACCAGCAGCTGGCCGCACGGCGCCGGCGCGTCGTCGTCGCGCGCGTGCCGCGCCGCGACCGCCGCGAGGTTGCCGCCGGCGCTGTCGCCGCCGACGACGACGCGGCGCTCGTCCCAGCCGAGCCCGCGCGCGCCGGGGCCGCGCGCCCAGCCGACGACGCGACTGACGTCCTCGACCGCCGCCGGGAACGGGTGCTCGGGCGCCAGCCGGTAGTCGACGCTCAGCACCCAGGCGCCGGCCGCGGCGGCCAGCGAGCGACACACCGTGTCGATGCCGTCGAGGTCGCCGACGACCCATCCGCCGCCGTGCGCCCAGACGATCGCGCCGCGCGCGTCGCCCTCGGGACGGTAGGCGCGCGCGGGGATCGAGGAGCCGTCGGCGCGCGGGACGGCGAGATCCTCGACGTGCGCGACCGGCTGCGGCTCGCCGCCCAGCCGCTCCGTCACGCGCGCGTAGTCCTCGCGCAGCCGCGCCAGGACGACGCCGTCCTCGGCGACGTGGGCGAACGAGTCGCCTGCGGGGGCCTCGAGCAGCGCCGCGATCTGCGGGTGCAGGCTCACGCCAGCGAGCGCGCCGCGACGGCGGCGCGCACGCGCTCGGCGACCTGCTTGCCGGTGAAGCCGACCTCGCGGTGCAGCAGCGCCGGCGCGCCATGGGTGACGAAGCGGTCGGGCAGGCCGATCCGCAGCATCGACGCGGCGACGCCGCGCTCGTTGAGCGCCTCCCACACGGCCGAGCCGAAGCCGCCGCGCGTCGTGCCCTCCTCGATCGTCACCAGCAGGTCGTGCTCGGCCGCCAGGCGGGCCATCAGCTCGACGTCGATCGGCTTGGCGAAGCGCGCGTCGACGACGGTGACGTCGTCGCCCAGCAGGCTCGCCGCCTCCAGCGCGCGAGCGACGCCGGTGCCGTACCCGATCAGCGCCACGCCCGAGCCGCCCAGCGCGTGCGAGCCGCCCTCGCGCAGGACCTCGCCGCGGCCGATCGGCAGCACGCGCGGCCGCTCGGGGAGCTCGACGCCGACCGCCTCGCCGCGTGGGTAGCGCAGGGCGATCGGGCCGTCGTCGTAGAGCAGCGCGGTGTGGAGCATGTCGACGAGCAGCGCCTCGTCGCGCGGGGCCATCAGCACCATGTTCGGCAGGCAGCGCAGGTAGGCGATGTCGAAGGCGCCGTGATGCGTCGGGCCGTCGTCGCCGACGAGGCCGGCGCGATCCATGGCGAAGACGACGTTGAGCCGCTGCAGGCAGACGTCGTGGACGATCTGGTCGAAGGCGCGCTGCAGGAAGGTCGAGTAGATCGCGCAGACGGGCTTCATGCCCTGCAGCGCCAGGCCGGAGGCGAACAGGACGGCCTGCTGCTCGGCGATGCCGACGTCGAAGTAGTGGTCGGGCTCGGCCGCCTGCAGGGCGCTCAGGCCGGTGCCCGAGTTCATCGCCGCGGTGATGCCGACGACCCGCCGGTCGCGACGCACCTCGGCGACGATCGCGTCGCCGAAGACGGCCGTGTACTGCGGCGGCGCCGGGATGGCCGAAGGCGCCGCGGCGGGCTTGGGCGCCGGCGCGCCGTTGGCGATCGACTTGGGCTTGGCCGCGTGCCAGCGCTCCATGCCCTCCAGCCCGCCCTGCTCGGCGGGCGCGAAGCCCTTGCCCTTGACCGTCGCGACGTGCACGACGACCGGCCGGCCGGCGTCGAGCGCGTCGCGCAGCGCGCGGCGCAGCGCCTTGACGTCGTGGCCGTCGACGACGCCGATGTACGCCCAGTCGAGCTCCTCCCACCACAGGCCGGGCGCCCAGAAGGACTTGATCGACTCCTTGAACTGCGGCCCGAGGCGCTCGAAGGCGGCGCCGATGCCGACCGGCAGCTCGGTCAGCCGCGCCTCGACGCCCTCGCGCGCGTGCCACAGCTTCGGGTTCAGCCGGACGCGGTTGAAGTAGCGCGACAGCGCGCCGACGTTCGGCGCGATCGACATGCCGTTGTCGTTGAGCACGACCGTGATCGGCGTGCCCAGGCCGCCCGCCTGGTGGATCGCCTCGAAGGCGACGCCGCCGGTCATCGCGCCGTCGCCGATCACCGCGACCACGCGGCCGTCGGCCTCGGGGTCGCCGCTGAGCCGCATGCCCTCCTTGAGGCCGACCGCGTAGCCGATCGACGTCGACGCGTGGCCGGCGCCCATGACGTCGTGCTCGGACTCGAAGATCGAGCAGAACGGCGCCAGGCCCTCGTACTGGCGGATCGTCGGCAGCTGGTCGCGCCGGCCGGTCAGCACCTTGTGCGGGTAGGCCTGGTGGCCGACGTCCCACAGCAGCTTGTCGCGCGGGGAGTCCAGCAGCGAGTGCAGCGCGACGGCGAGCTCGGCCGTGCCGAGGTTGGCGCCGAAGTGCCCGCCGATCTCGCCGACGGTGTCGATGATGTGCTCGCGGACCTCCTGGGCGACCTGGACGAGCTGCTCGTCGGTGAGGTCGTGGAGGTCCTGGGGACCGTCGATGGAGTCCAGGAGGCGGGCCATGAGCCGGGACGAGTCTACGACGAGCGCGTGTAGACGAAGTCGGTTATCCGCTCGAGGTCGGCGGCGCGGTCGCCCGCCGCGCGCGCCAGCGCCTCGCGCGCGGAGTCGTGCGAGCGCGCCGCCAGCGCGCGCGCCTCGTCGAGGCCGTAGAGCGACACGTACGTGCGCTTGCCCAGGCGCGCGTCGGAGCCGTGCGTCTTGCCCAGGTCGGCGTCGTCGCCGACCACGTCGAGGATGTCGTCGACGATCTGGAAGAGCACGCCGAGCTCGCGCGAGAACGCCCGCCAGTCGGGCCCCGGGTCGCCCTGCAGGAGCAGCACGCACTCGATCGAGGCCGCGATCAGCCGCCCGGTCTTGAGCTCGTGCACGCGCCGCAGCTCGACCGACTCGTCGCCGCGCACGTCGGCGTACTGGCCGCCGACCATGCCGTTGACGCCGGTCGCCGCCGCGAGCTCGACGAGCGCGGCGAACTTGCCCTCGGCCTCGCCCTCCTGGGCGGCGAGCACGTGCCGGAAGGCCTCGGCGTAGAGCCCGTCGCCCGCGAGGATCGCGACGTCCTCGCCGAACACCTTGTGCGAGGTCGGCCGGCCGCGGCGCATGTCGTCGTCGTCCATCGCCGGCAGGTCGTCGTGGATCAGCGAGTAGGTGTGGATCATCTCGATCGCCGCCGCCAGCGGCAGCAGCTCGCGCTCGGACCGCCCGACCGCGCGTGCGGTGGCGAGCGCGAGCACGGGCCGCACGCGCTTGCCGCCGGCGAGCAGCGAGTAGCGCATCGCCTCCTCCAGGCCCGTGACCGCCGGGTCGTCGGTGAAGCGCAGCCGCTCGAGGTAGTCCTCGACGAGCAGGCGCAGGTCCTCCGGGTAGGTCGTCACGCCGCGGACGATATGCCCGCCCGCCCCACGACGCCCGGCCGATGCGAGAAGATCACGCCGATGTTCCGCCACGCCATCCACCGCCTGCTGTCGCACGTGCGCGACGGGCGCGTCGTGCTCGTCGAGGGCGGCCGGCGCACGACGCTGGGCACGGGCGACGACCTGACGGCCGAGGTCCGCGTCCACGACCCGCGCGCGTACCGCGCCACGGCGCTGCGCACGTCGATCGGCCTCGCGGACTCCTACGTCGACGGCCGCTGGGACTGCGACGACCTCGTCGCGCTGATCCGCATCGCCGCGAGGAACATGGGCGGCCTGGACCGCGTGAAGCGCCGGCTGGCGTTCGCGACGCGGCCCTGGCAGCGCCTGGCCGCGGCGCTGCGCCCGGCGACGCTGCGCCGCGCGCGTGCCGACGTGCAGGCGCACTACGACCTCTCCAACGAGCTCTACGAGCTGTTCCTCGACGAGACGCTGACCTACTCCTGCGCGGTCTTCGAGCGCCCGGGCATGACGCTGCGCGAGGCGCAGGAGGCCAAGCTCGAGCGCATCTGCCGCAAGCTCGGCCTCGGCCCCGGCGACCACGTGCTGGAGATCGGCTCGGGCTGGGGCGGCTTCGCGATCTACGCCGCGGGCACGCGCGGCTGCCGCGTGACGACGACGACGATCTCCGACGCGCAGCGCGAGGAGGCGCTCCGGCGCGTGCGCGAGGCCGGCCTCGAGGACCTCGTCGAGGTGCTCGGGGTCGACTACCGCGAGCTGCGCGGGCGCTGGTCGCGGCTCGTATCGGTCGAGATGATCGAGGCCGTCGGCTGGCGCCAGCTCGGCACCTACCTGCGCCACTGCGGGCGGCTGCTGGCCGACGACGGGCTGTTCTGCCTGCAGGCGATCACGATGGACGAGCGCGCCTACGAGACCGAGAAGGGCACGCGCACGTTCGCCAACACGCGGATCTTCCCCGGCGGCTTCCTGCCGTCGGTCGGCGCGATCGTGCGCGAGACGGCGCGCCGCTCGCCGCTGCGCCCGATCCACCTCGAGGAGATCGGCGCGCACTACGCCGAGACGCTGCGGATCTGGCGCGAGCGCTTCGAGGCGGTCGACCCGCGGCGCCTGCTGGAGATCGGCTTCGACGAGCGCTTCCGGCGGCTGTGGCGCTTCTACCTGGCCTACATGGAGGCCGGCTTCCGCGAGCGGCGCATCGGCGACGTCCAGCTCGTGCTGGCGGGGTCGGCGTTCCGCGACGAGGCGGGGCTGCTGGCGCGCGTGTCGCCGCTGGGAGAGCCCGTCGGCGCCTGAGGACAGATGTCGAGCATCGGCGTCGGGCGCCGGGGCAGGCGCCATCATGGGAGCCCCATGCGCCCACGCGCGTCGAGGCTGCCCGCCGTCTTCCTCGCTCTCGTCGCCGTCGCCGTCGGCGTCGGCGCCTGGCAGCTCGCGCACGCCCAGTCCTCGCAGCGCGCCAACCTGCGCCAGAACTTCGGCGTGCGGGCGACGATCGCCACGGCGACGCTCG
>DASZVK010000368.1:0-11129 GCA_035547175.1 Solirubrobacteraceae bacterium | reverse complement strand
GCGGTGACCGGGTGGGCCCCGGGCCGGTCGTCGCGGGCTTCGCCGTCGCCGCGCTGGCGCTGGTGACGTTCCTGCTGGTCGAGCACCGGACACCGGAGCCGATGCTGCCGCTCGGGCTGTTCCGCAACAGGCCGTTCTCGGGCTCGCTGACCGCGCAGTTCGCGATCTCGGCGGGCCTGTTCGCCAGCTACCTGTACGCGACGCTGTACCTGCAGCGCGTGCTCGGCCTGTCGGCGATCGAGGCCGGCCTCGTCTACCTGCCGGCGACGTTCGTCAACTTCGCGACGGCGGCGTGCACCGGTGTGCTCGCCCAGCGCGGCGTGTCCAACCGGGCGATGATCGGCGGCGGGCTGCTGCTCGTGGCGGTCGGCATGGCGCTCGTCACGCTCGGCACCGTCGACTCCTCCTGGGTCATGATCGAGCCGGGCATGATCGTCGCGATGGCGGGCACCGGCCTGCTGAACCCGACCGCGGTCGCGGTCGCGCTCGAGTCGGTGCCGCAGGAGCAGAGCGGCCTCGCGGCCGGCACGATGGACACCTTCCGCCAAGCGGGCATCGCGATCGGCGTCGCCGGCCTGGGCGCGCTGATCCCGGCGAGCACCGGCCTCGGCAGCGCCGACCCGGCCGCGTTCGTCGACGGCCTGCACACGGCGATGTGGGTCGGCGCCGCCGTCTCGCTCGGCGGGGCGCTGGCGGCGTTCCGGCTGCTGCGCAGCGCCCGCCGTCCGGCCGTCGCCGTCGCTACGCGGGCATCCGAAGCACCGGCTTGATCACCTCGCCGTGATGGGAGGCCTCCATCGCCTCGTTGACCTGCTCGAGGTCGAAGTACTCGACCATCCGATCGAACGGGAAGCGGCCGAGGCGGTGGAGGTCGATCAGCGTCGGGATCAGCGACGCGCTCTGGCCCTCGCCGCCGAGGGTGCCGCGCACGGAGCGGCCCCAGAGGATCGTGAGGTGGTCGAGCGTGAACTCGGCGCCGGCCGGCGCCCCGCCGACGACGGCGCAGACGCCCGGCATCGCGAGCGCCTCGGTGCAGTTGCGCAGCACCGCCACGTTGCCGGTCGTCTCGACGGCGTAGTCGACGCCCCGGCCGCCGGTGATCTCGCGGATCGCGTCGACGGCGTTGGCCTCCTTGGCGTTGACGGTGTGCGTCGCGCCGAACTCCGTCGCGAGCTTCAGGCGCGAGTCGACGAGGTCGACGCCGATGATCGTCGTGCAGGCCTTCTCGCTCGCCATCGCCAGCGCCGACAGCCCGACGGCGCCGGTGCCGAAGATCGCGATCGACGAGCCCGGCTCGGGGTCGAGCGTGTTGAGGACGGTGCCGGCGCCGGTCGACAGGCCGCACGCCAGCGGCCCGAGCAGCTCCAGCGGCGCGTCGTCGGCGACCTTGACGCAGCTGCGCTCCCAGGTGACGTACCGGGTCGAGAACGACGACTGGCCGAAGTAGTGGCTGTGGACCGCGTCGCCGCCGCCGGGGCGGTGCAGGGCGCAGCTGTGGTCGAAGCGCGAGCCCATCGTGACCATCGGCGGCATCAGCTCGCAGTAGCGGTGCCTGCCCGCCTGGCAGTTGCGGCAGACGCCGCACCAGGGCCAGCCGACGACGACCCTGTCGCCCGGCGCGACCATCGTGACGTCCCCCCCGACCGCCTCGACGATGCCCGCGCCCTCGTGGCCGAGCACCCCCGGCGCGGGGAACGGCAGGTCGGCGTCGCGCGTGATCGCGTCGGTGTGGCAGACGCCGGTGGCGACGGCCTTGACCAGCACCTCGCCCGGGCGCGGCTCGTCGACCTCGAGCTCCTTGACCTCGAGGGGCGTGTGGTACTGCTCGAGGACGGCGGCGACGACGGGCTGGGGCATCGGTCGAGCTCCTTCTTCGCTTGCGGCTGACGCTCGGAACCTACCCAGTGAGCCAGCGGCGCGGGTTGTCGTGGAAGATCGTGCGGAAGGCCCGCTCGTCGAGCACGCCCTGCTCGCGCAGGTAGGGCACGACGCGCTCGAAGACCAGCCCCGTGCTCCAGCCGGCGGCCGCCTCGCGGAAGCCGGCCTCCATCTCGGCGGGCAGGAAGTCGAGCGTCGGGCAGAAGTCGTGCGAGACGATCAGCCGCTCGGCGTGGCCGCGGCGCAGCAGCTCGGCCGCCGTCGCGCAGCGCTCGTCGAGCGTCGGCGGCGGCGGGCCGCCGAAGCGGTCGAGGCCGACGTAGACGCCCATCGCCAGCAGCTCCTCGATCTTGTCGACGTCGGTCGTGTCGCCGTAGTGGCAGATCTGGATCCTGTGCGCGGGCACGCCCTCCTCCATGAACAGCGCCGCCTGCTTGGGCCCGTTGTCGACGGCCGGCGCCGAGTGCGCCATCACCGGCGCGCCGGTGCGCACCGAGGCCCGGGCGGCGGCGCGGTGGATCTTCTCGACCGCCTCCGTCAGCCCCGGCACGTCCGCCGTCACCTTGACGAAGGCGGCCCGCGCGCCGGTGCCCTGCACGTCGCCCTCGATGTCGGAGACGAAGTGGTCGGCGATCTGGTCGGCGTCGCGCGTCTGGAAGTAGAGCGTCGTGTCGGTGAACGCGTAGATGCCGGTGCAGCCGATCACGTGCACGCCCGTCTCCTCCGAGACGCGCGCCATGAAGCGGAAGTCCCGGCCCGCGTTCATCGGCGTCGGGTCGACGATCGTCCGCACGCCGTGCGACTGCGCGAGGGCGACCGCCTCCAGCGCCCTGGCCAGCTCGTGCGCCTCGTCGTAGCGCCCCGGCCACTGGAAGGCCACCGCCTCGTCGCGGAAGCGCAGGTGCTCGTGGCCGAGCGTCAGGCCGAGCGAGTCGGCGGGAACGGGGCCGCGGACGGTCTCGACGGTGCTGCCGACGGTCTCCTCCATGGCGTGGCGGACGCTACTAGGCCCGGCCACGCCGAGCGCACGGCCGCCGGTCGCTAGTCCTCGTCGCGCGGCGGCGGGCGGAAGACGATCCGCTTGAGCTCGCCGACGGCGGCGCCGCCGAGGCGCATCGCCGTCTGGAAGCCCTCGGCGCCCAGCTCGCCGGCGTCGAGCGCGCGGCGCAGCTCGTTGAGCACCGGCACGTCCTCCTCGGAGACGTTCTCGCGCGCGGTCTCGACGAGGACCAGGTGGCGCGGGCGGCGGAAGCGGTGGGCCAGCCTGACGAACGGCTCGCGCTCGGCGGGGTCGAGCGTCTCGACCGGGACGACGACGCTCTGGCCGCCCTCGAGGCGCTTGGTCACCGTCGCGGCCAGCAGCTCGGCGGCCTTGGCGTCGAGCTCCTCGTCGGGCACGCGGCCGGCGATCAGGGCGCGCAGCTTCGAGACGCCCAGCACGGCCGCCTGCTCCTCGAAGACGCGGCCGACGAAGCGCTCGCGGTCGGGGGCGCTCGCCGACACGACGACGACGAGCGAGCCGGGCGAGTAGCGCATGCGGTCGGCCGGCCGCAGGATGCGGCAGCGGACCGACAGATCGGCCGGACGCGGCGGGCGCTCCTCGCCCCCGGGCAGGCCACGGCGCGGGCGGTCCGACGACCAGCCCCCGCGCTCGTCGGCGCCGATCTTGACGCTGCGTGTGCCTGAGGGCTGCTCGGAGCTCACCCGAGCACAGTAGCGAGGCGCCGCTCCAGCGCCGAGGCGAGCGCTTCGCGCACGGCGCCCGCCTCGAAGCGCTCCACCAGCTCGGCGAGGAAGCCCTCGATCACCAGGCGCGAGGCGACCCCGAGCGGCAGGCCGTGCGCGCGCAGGTAGAAGAGCTGCTCAGGATCGATCTGCGCGACCGCCGCCGCGTGCGTGCAGCGGACGTCGTTGGCGAGGATCTCGAGGCCGGGGATCGCGTCGGCGTGCGCCCGCTTGGAGACCAGCAGGTTGCGCGACTCCTGGAAGGCGTCGGTCTGCTGGGCGCCCTCGTCGACCTTGATCATCCCCCGCCAGACGGCGCTCGAGCGCCCGGCGAGGATGCCGCGGAACGCCAGGTCGCTCGTGCAGCGCGGCGCCGCGTGCTCCTGCGTCGTGTCGAAGTCGAGGTGCTGACGGCCGGTCAGCGCGTAGGCGCCCGTGACCTTGCCCTCGGCCCCCTGCCCGTCGAGGATCGTGTTCTGGAAGACCTTGCCGGTCGCGCCGCCGAAGCCGAGCACGACCCAGTCGAGCGTGCCGTCGCGGGCGACCTTGGCGCGCTGCGTGCCGAACACCTGCGAGCCCTCGTCGAGGTCCTGCGCGGTGACGAAGCGCAGCGACGCGCCCTGCCCGACGACCAGCTCGACGACGGTCGTGAACAGGCCGGGCTGCGTCGAGCCGTACTGCTCCCAGACCTCCGCCTCGGCGCCCTCCTCGAGCACGACGAGCGCGCGCCAGTTGAGCACCGTGCCGGCCTGCGCCTGGATCGCGCTGAGCACGATCGGGGCCTGCACCGCGACGCCGCGCGGGATGTAGACGAACGCGCCTCCCTCCCACTCGGCGGCGTTGCGTGCGACGAACGCGTTCTCGCCCGCCGAGACCAGCGAGCCCAGGTGCGCGTCGACGAGCTCGCCGTGCTCGGCCGCCGCCTGCGTGAGCGGCATCACGATCGCGCCGTCCGGCAGCGCGGGGTGGGCGGGGTCGAGCCCCGAGGAGACGGCGTCGACCTGGGTCAGGCGCACGCCGTCGACGGCGTCGGCCGGGAAGACCAGCCGCGCCTCGCCCGCCGCGTCGAGCGCGCCGGGAGCGCCGGGGCCCGGCTTGGGATAGGACGCCAGGTCGAAGTCGGCGAGCTCGGTGAACTCCCAGCCGGGCTTGCCCTTGAAGGTCGGGAGCTCGAGCTCCCGCCAGGCCACGTCAGCCAATCGAGCCCTCCATCTGCAGCTCGATCAGGCGGTTCATCTCAACCGCGTACTCCATCGGCAACTCCTTGACGATCGGCTCGATGAAGCCGTTGACGATCAGCTTGCCGGCCTCCTCCTCGGAGAGGCCGTGCGCCTGGAGGTAGAACATCTGCTCGTCGCCGACCTTCGACACCGTCGCCTCGTGGCCGACGTTGACGTCGTCCTCGCCGATGCGGATCGTCGGGTAGGTGTCCGAGCGCGAGGACTCGTCGAGCAGCAGCGCGTCGCAGACGACCTTGGACCTCGAGCCGTGGGCGCCCTTGGCGACCTCCAGCAGGCCGCGGTACGAGGAGCGCCCACCGTCCTTGGAGATCGACTTGGCGAAGATGTTCGAGGTCGTGTTCGGCGCGACGTGGACGATCTTGCCGCCCGCGTCCTGGTGCTGGCCGTTGCCGGCGAACGCGATCGAGAGGATCTCGCCGTGGGCGCGCTCGCCCATCAGGTAGACGCTCGGGTACTTCATCGTCAGCTTCGACCCGAGGTTGCAGTCGACCCACTCGACCGTCGCGTCCTCGTGGGCGATCGCCCGCTTGGTCACGAGGTTGAAGACGTTCTGCGACCAGTTCTGGACGGTCGAGTAGCGGATCCGCGCGCCCTTGTGCGCGATCAGCTCGACGACCGCGCTGTGCAGCGAGTCGGAGCTATACGTCGGCGCCGTGCAGCCCTCGACGTAGTGCACGTAGGAGCCCTCGTCGGCGATGATCAGCGTCCGCTCGAACTGGCCCATGTTCTCGGTGTTGATGCGGAAGTAGGCCTGCAGCGGCATCTCGACGTGCACGCCCGGCGGCACGTAGACGAACGAGCCGCCCGACCAGGCGGCGCTGTTGAGCGCGGCGAGCTTGTTGTCGTTGGGCGGGATCACCGTCGCCCAGTACTTGCGGACCAGCTCCTCGTGCTCGCGCAGCCCGGAGTCCATGTCGACGAAGATCACGCCCTGCTTGGCGAGGTCCTCGCGGACCTGGTGGTAGACGACCTCGGACTCGTACTGCGCGCCGACGCCGGCGAGGAACTTGCGCTCGGCCTCGGGGATGCCGAGGCGGTCGAACGTCTTCTTGACGCCCTCGGGCACGTCGTCCCACGAGCGCGAGGCGTGCTCGGACGCGCGCACGAAGTAGTGGATGTCGTCGAAATCGATCTCCTCGAGCATCGGCGAGGGCGGCGGCGCCCAGGCGGGCATCGGACGGGCGAGGAAGTGGTCGAGCGCCTTGAGGCGGAACTCGCGCATCCACTGCGGCTCGCTCTTGAACTCGCTGATCTTCTCGATGATCTCGCGGTTGATCCCCTTCGGCGCCTTGTAGAGGTAGTTCTCGGCGTCGTGGAACCCGTAGCGCTCGGTGTAGTCGGCGTTGAGGTCCTTGAGGGCGTCCTGCTCTGCGATGACTTCGGGCGTGGCCATGAGCGGCGGCGTGCTCCTGCGGTCGGGAAATCCGATTGCTGTAGGTGGAATTGTACCCCGCGGCCGGTCGGGCGGCCGTCAGCCAGCGGTCAGCCGACGTCGACGCGCACGACGCCGTCGGCGACCACGACGGGGAAGCTCTCGACCGGCTCGTAGGCCGGCAGCGTCAGCGGGCGGCCGCTGCGCAGGTCGAACAGCGAGCCGTGGCGCGGGCACTCGACGGTGCAGCGATGGACGTCGATCACGCCCTCGGCGAGCGGCCCGTCGTCGTGCGAGCAGCGGTCCTCGATCGCCAGCAGCTCGCCCGCGCAGTTGACGACCATGATCTCGACGTCGTCCCACTCGACCAGGCGCCGCTCGCCGGGCGGGAGCTCATCCTCACGGCAGACGTCGATCAGGCTCATGACACTGCATCGTATGCGCCGCGCGCCTTGGCGACGTACAGCCGCCGGTCCGCCTCGCGCAAGAGCTCCTCGCCCGTCTCGCCGTCGTCGGGCCGGACGGCCCAGGCGACGGTCGTCCGCGCGCCGGCGGCCGCGACCGCGTCGCGCAGCGCGCCGGCGAGGCGCGCGGCACCGTCGTCGCCGGCGCCCGGGGCGACGACCGCGAACTCGTCGCCGCCGATGCGCGCCAGCGTGTCGCCCGGGCGCACGACCTGCGCGCAGCGCGCGGCGACGTCGCGCAGCAGGCGATCGCCCTCCGGGTGGCCGTGCGTGTCGTTGACGTCCTTGAAGCCGTCGAGGTCGAGCAGGATCAGCGCGAAGCCGACGTCGTCGTCGGCCACCCGCCGCCCGCGCTCGGGGCGGCCCGCGGCGGCCGCGGCGGCGCCGAGCGCGTCGTCGAACGCGCGGCGGTTGGCCAGGCCCGTGAGCGGGTCGGCCATCGCCATGCGGCGCTGGCGGCTCTCGGCGGCGACCAGGCGCCCCTTGAGCATCTGCAGCACCGCGGCGAGGATCGCGGCCGACACGGCGAACGTCAGCACGCGCGCCGGGTAGGCGCCCGCGGTCGGATGGCGCTCGTAGAGCAGCGGCGACGCGTAGACGCAGACCAGCTCGACGATCAGCGGCACGGCGTAGCGGGGCGCGAAGAAGAACGCCTCGTGCACGAGCACGAAGATCAGCATCGGCTGCAGGTAGCTGGCCGAGCCGCCCGTCGCCCACAGGCCGAGGCCGATCAGCGGCATCAGCGTCGCGCTGGTCAGCGCATGGCGGCCGACGGACACGCGCCGCCAGTCGATCACGCCCACGACCGAGGCCACGCCGTAGACGAAGACCGCCGCCAGCAGCGTGCCGCGCAGCACGGCGTGACCGGACGGCGACCCGGGCAGCAGCGCGGCGAAGCCCGCCGCGGCGGCGCCGACGGCCCACAGCACGCCGGCGGTCACGCCGATCAGCACACGCTCGTCGTCGAGGTCGCGGCGGGTCGGGCGGTGGCGAACGACGGCGCGGGCCATCCCCCGGTCCATCGGCCCCGCGGCCCGGCCGCCCGGCGGCCTTGGACGAACGTCGGACCGCGGGCTACCTAGATCCGGCCGCGCGCCTCGGCCTCGGAGGGCGGCGTGCCGGCCTCCCAGTCGACCGCGTGGCCCAGGCCGGCGCCCTTGAGCACCTTCAGGCTCAGCATCGCGCACTTCATGCGCGTGGCCGAGATGTCGATCCCGAGCAGGTCGAGGATGAAGTCGCGGTCGAGCTTGAGCAGGTCCTCGACCGCCATGCCCTTGACCTCGTCGGAGGCCATCGACGCCGCCGCCTGGCTGATCGCGCAGCCGTGGCCGTCGAAGTGGACGTCCTCGATGACGCCGCGGTCGTCGATCTTGAGGAACACCTTGAGCTGGTCGCCGCACAGCGGGTTGTGGTCCTCGAACGTGCGGTCGGCGTCGTCGATCGGGCCCCAGTTATGCGGTCGCTTGTAGTGCTCGAGGATGTTCTCCCTGTAGAGGTCGTCCATCAGGCGAACACCTCGCGGACCTTGTGCAGGCCGGCGACGAGCCGGTCGACGTCGTCGGCCGTCGAGTGCACGGCGAACGAGGCGCGCGTCGTCGCGGGCGCGCCGAGGCGGGTCATCAGCGGCTGCGCGCAGTGGTGGCCGGCGCGCACGCAGACCCCCTGGCGGCCGAGGATCTCGGCCACGTCGTGCGGATGGGCGACGTCGAGGGCGAACGAGATCACGGCGCCGCGGCGCTCGGCGTCGCGCGGACCGTGCAGCTCGAGGCCGGGGACCTCGGCGAGGCGCTCGAGCGCGTAGGCGACGACGTCGCGCTCGTGCGCGCGCACGGCCTCCATGCCGACGCCGTCGAGGAAGTCGATCGCGGCGCCGAGGCCGATCGCCTCGGCGATCGCCGACGTGCCCGCCTCGAACTTGGCCGGAGGCTCGGCCCAGACGACCTCGTCGGCGCTCACCGAGGAGATCATGTGCCCGCCGCCGAGCCACGGGTCGAGCGCCTCGAGCAGCTCGCGGCGGCCGTGCAGGACGCCGACGCCGGTCGGCCCGTAGGCCTTGTGGCCGGTCCAGGCGTAGAAGTCGGCGCCGATCTCGCGCAGGTCGACCGGGAGCTGCGGCACGGCCTGCGCGCCGTCGACCACGCTCAGCGCGCCCGCGGCGCGCGCACGGCGGGCGATCTCGGCGACCGGGTTGATCGTGCCGAGCACGTTGGAGACGTGGACGGCGGCGACCGCCTTGACCGTCCCGGTCTCGAGCAGCGCGTCGAGCGCGTCGAGGTCGAGCACGCCCTCGTCGTCGATGCCGACGACCTCGAGCGTCGCGCCGCTGGACCGGCAGGCCATCCACCAGGGCACGAAGTTCGAGTGGTGCTCCATCTCGGTGACGACGACGCGGTCGCCGGGCCCGAGGTTCGCCGCCCCCCACGAGCGCGCGACGAGGTTGAGCGCCTCGGTCGCGTTGCGCACGAAGATCGTCGCGTCCGCGTCCCAGCGCAGCCACGCGGCGATCCGCTCGCGTGCGTGCTCGAAGCGGTCGGTCGCCTCGGCCGCCAGCGGGTAGACGCCGCGGTGCACGCTCGCGCGCGCCTCGCGGTAGTAGCGGTCCATCGCGTCGATGACCGCCAGCGGGGTCTGCGCCGTGGCGCCGCTGTCGAGGTAGGCGACGCCCGTGCTGGCGAGCGTCGGGAACTCGGCGACGGCGACGAGCGGCTCGGTGTGCAGGACGCCGGCCATGGGTGCGCTACGGCCCTCTCGGGTCAGGCGGCCGCGGCCACCTCGTCGGAGATCCAGCCGTAGCCCTTGGCCTCGAGCTCGGTGACGAGGTCGGGGCCGCCCTCCTTGACGATCCGCCCGTCGTACATGATCGACACGCGGTCGGGCCTGATCAGGTGCAGGATGCGCTGGTAGTGGGTGATGATCAGCACGCCCATGTCGCCGGTCTCGCGGACCGAGTTGACCGCGGTGGCGACGACGTTGAGCGCGTCGATGTCGAGGCCCGAGTCGGTCTCGTCGAGGATCGCGACCTTAGGCTCCTGGAGGGCGAGCTGGAGCATCTCCAGGCGCTTCTTCTCACCGCCGGAGAAGCCCTCGTTGAGGTAGCGGCTGGCGAACTCGCGCGGGACGTTGGTCAGCTCCATCGCGGCCTCGACCTGCTTGCGGAAGTCCTTGAGCGAGACCTCGTCCTCGCCGCGCGCGGCGCGGTGGGCGTTCATCACCATGCGCAGGTACTTGGTGATCGTCACGCCGGGGATCGCGACCGGGTACTGGAAGGCCATGAACAGGCCCGCGACGGCGCGCTCCTCGGGCTCGGCCTCGGTGATCTCGACGCCGTCGAAGACGATCGAGCCCTCGGTGACCTCGAGGCCGGGGTTGCCCATGATCACGTTGGCCAGCGTCGACTTGCCCGAGCCGTTGGGGCCCATCAGGGCGTGGACCTCGTCGGAGCGGACGTCGAGGTCCAGCCCCTTGAGGATCTGCTTGTCGCCGGCGGCGACGTGGAGGTTGCGGATGACGAGCTCAGCCATTGACGGTCACCAGTTCGGGGTCGCGGAGGGAGAAGGAGACGAGGTCGGCGAGCGTCGTGCCGCGCAGCGCCTCGACCACGCCGCCCTGGACGCGGGTCCAGAGCAGCTTGGTGGCGCAGAGGTGGCCGCTGTCGCTGCGGTGCGAGCACAGCACGCGCTGGCCGTCGCGGTCGTCGACGAAGCAGGACATCGGCGCGACGGCGCCCTCGAGCGCGAGCACGGCCTCGTCCATCGTGATCTCGGCGGCCGGCCGCGCGAGCCGGTAGCCGCCGTGGGCGCCCCGCGTGCTCTCGACGATGTCCGCCTTCTTGAGCTTCGCGACGATGCGCTCCAGGTAGGCCAGCGGCAGCCCCTCGGCCTCCGCGATCGCCTTCAGGGAGACGGGCTGGTCGTCCTCGTGGCGACCCAGCTCGACGAGCAGGCGCACGCCGTACTCGGCCTTCGTCGTGAAGATCATCGTGGCTAATCCTACCAATGAGGTCGGATAATCGCGGGGCGCGGGGAGCCCGCCGCCGCCCGCGGCGCGTAATAGGATTGCGCGCGTGCTGGCCATGACAGACGTCGCCGCCACGATCGGCCTGCTGGCCATCTTCGTGGGGCTGTTCCCCGTCCTCGTGCACGTGATCGTGGGCTACATCGCCGCCCAGGTCGCCGCCGAGCACCGCGAGAACGAGGCCTACCGGCACCGGCGCGGCTGACGCCGCGCGCCCGCCGGCCGCGCCCGTCGCGACGCGCCGCGCCTCCCCTGCGGCTGCAAAAGATCCTGCAAATGGCGCACAAGCACCCGGTATGGTCGCCCGCCGATGTCCCCGCATCGTGCCCGCCCGGGCGGCGTCGTCGCCGCGTGCGCGCTCGCCGTCGCACTGCTCTGCGCGCCGGCCTGCGCGCTCGCGCTCGTCCTGCCCGCCCCCCATCGGCGCCCGAGCCG
>DASZVK010000367.1:0-12105 GCA_035547175.1 Solirubrobacteraceae bacterium | reverse complement strand
CGCATCAACGCGTCGAACCCGTGCTCGGAGTACATGCACGTCGACGACAGCGCCTGCAACCTGGCGTCGCTGAACCTGATGAAGTTCCGCCACCCCGACGGCACGTTCGACGTCGCGAGCTTCGAGCACGCGGTCGACGTCGTCTTCCTCGCGCAGGAGATCATCGTCGGCCCGTCGAGCTACCCGACCGAGGAGATCGGCAAGAACGCGCGCGCGTTCCGCCAGCTCGGGATGGGCTACGCCAACCTCGGCGCCTTCCTGATGGCCAACGGCATGCCCTACGACTCCGACGAGGGGCGGGCGACGGCAGCGGCGATCACCGCGCTGATGACCGGCCGCGCGTACCTGGGCTCGGCCCGGATCGCGGCGGCGGTCGGCGCCTACGAGCGCTACGCCGAGAACCGCGAGCCGCACAACGCGGTGATGCGCATGCACCGCGACGCGGCCTACGCGATCCCCGAGGCCGTGACCTCCGACCGCGCGCTGCTCGACGCGGCCCGCACGTCGTGGGACGAGGCGGTCGCCGCCGGCGAGGCCTACGGCTACCGCAACGCGCAGGCGACGGTGCTCGCGCCGACGGGCACGATCTCGTTCCTGATGGACTGCGACACGACCGGCGTCGAGCCCGACTTCTCGCTGGTCAAGTTCAAGGAGCTGGTCGGCGGCGGCACGATGACGATCGCCAACCGGACGATCCCGATGGCGCTGCGCACGCTCGGCTACGACGAGCAGCAGGTCGAGCAGATCGAGGCCCACGTCGCCGAGCACGGCACGATCGTCGGCGCCCCCGGCCTGGCCGACGAGCACCTGCCGGTGTTCGACGTCGCCGTCGGCGAGCGCGCGATCTCGCACATGGGCCACATCAAGATGATGGGCGCGGTCCAGCCGTTCATCTCGGGCGCGATCTCCAAGACGGTCAACATGCCCAACGAGACGACGGTCGAGGACATCGCCGACGCCTACGTCCAGGCGTGGAGGCTCGGCGTCAAGGCGCTGGCCATCTACCGCGACGGCTCGAAGACCGCGCAGGCGCTGCGCACCGACGCGCAGAAGGACGCGCCGGTCAGGGCCGAGGGCGCGTTCACGCAGGACGAGGTCGACGCGCTGATCGACGCCGCCGTCGAGGACGCGCTGGCCCGGGCGGCGCGCGAGTCCGGCCCGGCGCGTAAGCGGATGCCGCGCGAGCGCCAGTCGATCACCCACAAGTTCTCGATCGGCGGCCACGAGGGCTACATCACGGCCGGCATGTACGAGGACGGCTCGGTCGGCGAGATCTTCCTCACCGACGTCGGCAAGGAAGGCTCGACGCTGCGCGGGATGATGAACTCGTTCGCGACGGCGATCTCGCTCGCGCTCCAGTACGGGGTGCCGCTCGAGACGCTGGTCGAGAAGTTCTCCTACATGCGCTTCGAGCCCGAGGGGATCACCCAGAACCCGGAGATCCCGTTCGCCAAGTCGATGCCCGACTACATCATGCGCTGGCTGGCGTCGCGCTTCCTCGACGCCGACACACAGGAGGAGCTCGGCATCCTCACCCCGGAGGTGCGCGCCCGCAAGTCGGCCGAGGACGCGGCGCTGTCGCTGACCTCGTCGGACACCGCGGGCCCGGCCAACGGCGGCGCGACCGTCCGCGTGCCCCAGCCGGCGACGACGCGCGCGGCCGCCGAGGCGCTGACCGACACGCCCCCGGTCGTCCCGGCCAAGCTCGGCCCGAGCCTCGAGCTCGGCCCGGCCTGCCAGCAGTGCGGCGGCATGATGCAGCGCACGGGCTCCTGCTACACCTGCCCGAGCTGCGGCAACAACACCGGCTGCGGCTGATCCCAGCCCTGGGCGGCGCGGAGGTGACTCGCTCCGCCGCGCCCGACCCGGTGGCATACCATCGGTGTCTCGCCCGCCGCGCGGCAGGCGCCGCGACGCGATGTTCGACCTCGACGCCTACCTGGAGCGCATCGGCCTGCACGGCAGGCCGTCGCTCGAGGAGCTCCACGTCGCGCACGTCGGCTCGATCCCGTTCGAGAACCTCGACCCGCACATGGGCGTGCCCGTCTCGTTGGAGCCCGGCGCGCTGGCGCGCAAGCTCGTCGCCGGCGGCCGCGGCGGCTACTGCTTCGAGCACAACACGCTGCTCGCGACGGCGCTCGAGGCGCTCGGCGCCTCGGTCGTCCCGATGCTCGCGCGCGTGCGCTGGGGCGCGCCCGAGGGCGCCGTCCCACCCCGCACCCACCTGCTGCTGCGCGTCGAGGCCGAGGGCCGCGCGTGGCACGCTGACGTCGGCTTCGGCTCGGGCACGCTGCAGCGCCCGATCCCGTTCGGTCCCGGGGGGCCCCACGAGCAGTCGGGATGGCGCTTCCGCGTGGTCGAGCGCGGCGACGAGCTCGTGCTCCAGACCGAGGCGCACGACGCGTGGCTCGACGTCTACTCGTACGAGCCGCGCCCGGCGCCGAGGGTCGACATCGAGATGGCCAACTGGTACACGGCGACGCACCCGGCCTCGCGCTTCGTCGGCGGCCTGATCGTCACGACCCAGGGCCCCGACGGCACGCGCGTGGCGCTCAGCGACTGGAACGACGAGCTCTGCCTGACCGTGCGGACCCCGGCGCAGGCCACCAGGACGCCGGTTGCCCGCGACGCGATCCCCGCCCTGCTCGAGCAGCGCTTCGGCCTGACGGGCTTCGCCGTCGACGCCGCCGGGCGCGTCATCCGAGCGTAGGCGGCGCCTGCTCCGTCGCGACAAGCCCGGCCCGGGCCGCCAGGCCGGCGCCGAGGACCGCGACCGCGACCGTGACGAGCGCGCCGAGCATCAGCGCCGACGCCTCGCCCGGGCGCAGGACGTCGAGCTGGGTGCCGATCGTCGCCGCCGCGACCGGCACGCCGAGCTGCGCGCAGGCGAGCATCCCCAGCGAGGCCGGCTGGCCGAGCGCGCGGCCGACGAGGTGCGTCGCGAGCGCGCCGACGCCGAGCGCCACGCCGAGGCCGATCATCCCGGGGTGGCTGCCGAAGTCGCGCAGGTTCAGGCTCGCGCCGAGCCAGACGAAGAACAGCGGCCCGAAGAAGCCCTCCGTGAGCGCGAAGAGCTGACGCGCCAGGCGCCGCGGCTCCCCGATCGCGGTCACGCCCAGGCCGAAGGCGAAGCCGGCGAGCATGATCGACACGTGCATGCGGACCGCCAGCCCCGCCAGCGCGAACAGGGTCGCGAGCTGCACCCGGAGCTCGACCGCGAACAGCCGCGCCTCGGAGACGCGATGCGCCCGGCGCCGCCATCCACGCGCCTCGAGCTCGCGCAGCACCGCCCACGCCACGGCGGCCGCGGCGATCACGGCCGCCACCCCCACCGCGGCGCGCCCGGTGTGCTCGGGGTCGATCGCCAGGGGCAGCGCGACGATGCACAGCGTGTCCGCAAGCGCGATCTGCGCCAGCAGGCCGACGACCGCGGGCCCGCCGAGGCCCAGCGAGTCGACGACCGGCAGGATCAGCGCCGCGGACGACGACGCCAGCAGGACGGCGTACAGGGCCGCGTGCGAGACGCCCGAGACCTTCGCCACCGCGATGCCCAGCGCGATGGCGACGACCGCCACGGCCCCGGCCCGCAGCGCCCCCTCCCGCAGCGCCGGCCGCAGCGCGGGGTCGCGCACGGGCACCTGGGTGCCGGCGACGAACATCACCAGCGCGAAGCCGATGTCGGCCAGGAACGAGAAGATCGGGTCGCCCGGGTCGAGGTAGCCGACGCCCGTGCGGCCGATCGCGACGCCCGCCAGCAGCTCGCCGAGGACGATCGGCAGGCGCCAGCCCTTCGGGTAGGCCAGCAGCGGCCCGAGCAGGGCCACGAGCCCGATCACCGCGAGCTGCGCGAACGTCACGCGCGCATTCTCGCCTCCGGCGCCCGGCGTGGGGGCGCGTTTCGACGGGCGGCGACGGACAGGCCGCTCAGCCGCCGCCGCGCAGCGCTAGCCAGACGCCGTAGTAGGGCTCGTCCTCGCGGACGAAGCGCCCGGTGAGCGGCCGCAGCGTGTAGCGGCTGCCCGCCACGACGACCGTGCGGCCTCCGTCGAGGACCTCCTCGACGACCGCCTCCTCGACCGCGCCGAGGTGGATCACGTCGACGGCCATGCCGACCACTGGTTCCCGCCGCCAGGACGCCACGCGCAAGGTCTAGCGGGTCGGCCGGCGCGGCGCGTCCGCGCCGGACCGCGCCCGTCGCTCGCGGGAGCGCTGCCGCCGCCGTGCCCGCGAGGATCTCGCCGTGGACGCCTTCGTCTACCTGCTGCGCTGCGCCGACCGCAGCCTGTACTGCGGCTGGACGGTCGACCTCGACGCGCGCCTGGCCGCCCATCGCGAGGGGCGCGGCGGCGCCTACACGCGCTCGCACCGGCCGGTCGGCTACGCCGCGGCGTGGCGTTGCCCGACGCCGACGGCCGCCCGCCGCCTCGAGGCGCTGATCAAGCGGATGCCGCGCGCGGCGAAGCTCGCGCTCGTCTCCGGCGGCGAGCCGCCGCCGCCGGCCGAGCGCGTGCTGCCCTGAGGGCTGCGCGCAGGCGCAACACGCCGTGCGCCGCGCGCAACGCGTCGCGGCCGACGGTGGGCCGATGCCGCGCGCGCTCGACCGACCCGCCCTCGCCCTCGTCCTCGCCGTCGCCCTCGTCCTCGCCGTCGCGCTCGGGCCCGCCTGCCCCGCCGCCGGCGCGGCCGCGCGGCGCTACGTCGCGCTCGGCGACTCCTACTCGTCGGGCACCGGCACGCGCTCGTACGTCGACGCCGCCTGCCGGCGCTCGACGCGGGCGTTCCCGTACCTCGTCGCGCACGCGCTGCCGGGCACGACGCTGGCGCTCGCCGCCTGCTCGGGCGCGACGACGCGGGACGTCCTCGCCGGACAGCTCGGCGCGCTCGCGCACGACACCGCGCTCGTGACGATCACGGTCGGCGGCAACGACGCCGGCTTCGCCTCGGTCCTGACCGCCTGCGCGATGCCCGCCTGGATGTCCGACTGCGCCGGGCGGGTGGCGGCCGCACAGGCGTTCGTGCGCACGGCGCTTCCGGCGCTGCTCGACGACGTGTACGCGGCGATCGGGGCGCGCGCCCCGGCGGCGCGCGTGGTCGTCGTCGGCTACCCGCGGCTGTTCGACGGCCGCGACTGCGACCTGGCGACGTGGTTCTCGGCCGACGACGAGCGGCTGCTCAACGAGACGGCCGACCTGCTCGCCGCCGTGACGCGCGAGCGCGCCGCCGCGCACGGCTTCGCGTTCGCCGACGCGATCGGCGCCTTCGCCGGGCACGCGATCTGCGACGCGGGCCCGTGGCTGAACGGCCTCACCTGGCCGATCGCCGAGAGCTTCCATCCCAGCGCCGCCGGGCATCGGCTCGGCTACGCGCCGCTCGTGCTCGCAACCCTGCGCCGGACGACCGGCGCCCCGGAGCGCTAGTACCGTGAGGCCGTGGCGTCCGACCTGCGCCTGAGCGTGCTCGACCAGTCCCCGATCTCGGAGGGCTCGACCGGGGTGCAGGCGCTCGCCAACACGCTCGACCTCGCCCGCCTCGCCGACGACCTCGGCTACCACCGCTACTGGGTCGCCGAGCACCACGGCGGGCCGATGCTCGCGGGCCCCGCACCGGAGGTCCTGATCGGGCCGATCGCCTCGGCGACGAGCGGCATCCGCGTCGGCAGCGGCGGCGTGATGCTCCCGCACTACAGCCCGCTGAAGGTCGCCGAGGCGTTCAGCGTCCTCGCCGGCCTGTTCCCGGGCCGCGTCGACCTCGGCCTCGGACGCGCCGCCGGCACCGACCCGATGACGACCTTCGCGCTCCAGCGCGACCGCCGCCAGGCGGGGCCCGACGACTTCCCCCAGCAGCTCGCCGAGCTGCTCGGCTACCTCGAGGACGACCTGCCCGAGGGCTTCCCGTTCGCGCACCTGGCGCGGTTCATGCCCGGGCTCCCCGAGCGGCCGGCGCCGTGGCTGCTGGGCTCTTCGCCGCAGAGCGCGATCTGGGCCGGCGAGCTCGGCCTGCCCTACGCGTTCGCCGACTTCATCAGCCCGCTCGGCGCCGCCCACGCGCAGCTCTATCGCGAGCGCTTCGCGCCCGGCGTGCGCCTGGCCGCGCCGCGCACCGTCGTCGCCGTCTGGGCGATCTGCGCCGAGACCACCGAGGAGGCCCAGCGCCTGGCGGCGTCCAGCCGCATGAGCTTCACCCTGCTGCGCCGCGGCCAGCTGATCCCCGTGCCACCGGTCGAGAAGGCGCTGCGCTTCCTCGAGGCCGACGGCCAGCCCGCCGAGGGCCACTCGGCCGGCCGCCGCGCCGTGATCGGCGACCCGGGCGGGGTCCGCCTCGGCATCGAGGCGGTCGCCGACGAGTACGGCGCCGAGGAGGTGATCGTCGTGACGATCACCTACGACCACGCCGCCCGCCGGCGCTCCTACGAGCTGATCGCCGAGGCGTTCGGCCTCCAGCCCCGCGCGGCCGCCCACGGAGCGCTCGCCGCATGAGCGACGTGCGGCCGCACGGGAGCGACGCGGCCGAGACGACGATCTTCGACCGCATGACGCGCCTGGCGCAGGAGACCGGCGCGCTCAACCTCGGCCAGGGCTTCCCCGACGAGGACGGGCCGGCCGCGATCCTCGACGCCGCCCAGGCGGCGATGCGCGCCGGCCACAACCAGTACGCGCCGCTCGCCGGCGTCCCGGCGCTGCGCGAGGCGATCGCCGCGCACCAGCGCCGCCGCTACGGCATCGAGCTCGACCCCGACGGCGAGGTGCAGGTCACCTTCGGCGCGACCGAGGCGATCGCCTCGGCGCTGCTCGGCCTGCTCGAGCCCGATGACGAGGTCGCGATGCTCGACCCCAGCTACGACTCCTACGTCGCCGTCGCGCGGCTGGCCGGCGCGACGCCGCGCCCGATCGTCCTGCGCCCGCCCGACTGGCGCGTGACGGCCGCGGCGCTCGACGACGCGCTGACGCCGCGCACGCGGATGCTGCTGCTCAACACGCCGCACAACCCGACCGGCCGCGTGCTCGACCGCGACGAGCTCGAGCTGCTCGCCACCGCGGCGCGCGAGCGCGACCTGCTCGTCGTCTCCGACGAGGTCTACGAGCACATGGCCTACGAGACCGCCCACGTGCCGATCGCGACGCTCGAGGGGATGGCCCGGCGGACGCTGACGATCTCCTCGCTGGGCAAGATGCACTCGCTCACCGGCTGGAAGGTCGGCTGGGCGAGCGGCCCGCGACCGCTCGTCGCCGCGACGCGCAACGTCAAGCAGTTCCTCACCTACGCGGGCGGCACGCCGTTCCAGCACGCTGCCGCCGCCGCGCTCGCGCTCGACGACGAGATCGCCGCGCTGACCGCCGCGCTGCGCGTCAAGCGCGACCGCCTCGCCGCCGGGCTGGCCGCGGCCGGCTTCGACGTCCTGCCCACCGAGGGCACCTACTTCCTGACCGTCGACCCGCGGCCGCTGGGCGAGGACGACGCCGAGGCGCTCTGCCTGCGCCTGCCGGTCGAGGCGGGCGTCGTCGCGATCCCCACGTCGGTCTTCTGCCAGGACGCCGGGCGCGACCGCGCCGCGCTGCTGCGCCTGGCCTTCTGCAAGCGCGAGCAGGTCCTCGACGAGGCCGTCGCGCGGCTGGCCGCGTGGGCCGCCGACCGCGGGCCCGTCGCCGACGGCCGCCGGCCCGAACCGGCCGACCTCGACCTCGCATAGCGAGGCCAACCTCGGCCACATGCGACGGGAGCGGCGGCCCCGCGCCCGTCCTCACCCCAGCAGCGCGCCGGTCCCCGTCGTGTACAGCGCCGCGTAGCGCCCGCCGAGCGCGATCAGCTCGTCGTGCGTGCCGCGCTCGACGACCCGGCCGCGGTCGAGGACGACAATCTGGTCGGCCTCGCGCACGGTCGACAGGCGGTGGGCGATGGCGATCGTCGTGCGTCCCTCGGCAAGGCCGTCGAGCGCCTCCTGGACGGCGCGCTCGGTCTCGGTGTCCAGCGCGCTGGTCGCCTCGTCGAGGACGAGCACGGGCGGGTTGCGCAGGATCGTGCGGGCGATCGCGATGCGCTGCTTCTCGCCGCCGGAGAAGCGATAGCCGCGCTCGCCGACGACGGTGTCGTAGCCGTCGGGCAGCGACGCGATCAGGTCGTGGATGCGCGCCGCCTCGGCAGCCGCCTCGATCTCGTCGTCGGTCGCGTCGGGCCGCGCGAAGCGCAGGTTCTCGCGCACCGAGGCGTGGAACAGGTACGTCTCCTGCGAGACGACGCCGACCGTGCGCGCCAGCGACGCGAACGTCAGGTCGCGCACGTCGACCCCGTCGATCGACACGCTGCCGGCGCTGACGTCGTACAGGCGCGCGACGAGGTAGGCGAGCGTCGTCTTGCCGGCGCCGGTCTCGCCGACCAGCGCCGTCCGCGTCCCCGCCGGCACCGTGAACGACACGTCCTCGAGCGTGCCGCCCGCCGGGGCGTCGGGGTCGTAGGAGAACGCGACCTCGTCGACGACCACCTCGCCGCGCGGGTCGCGCAGCTCGACCGTCCCCTCCTCGATGTCGACCGGCAGGTCGAGGTACTCGAACACGCGCCGGAACAGCGCCAGCGACGTCTGCACGTCGACGCCGACGCCGAGCAGCGAGCCGATCGGGAACAGCAGCCGCGTCTGCAGCGTCGTGAACGCGACGACGGTGCCGATCGACACGCTCCCCGACAGCCCGGCGAACAGGTAGACGAGCGCCGGCATCGCCGAGAACGTCGTCTGCACGCTCGCCATCCGCCAGCGGCCGGCCATCCGCGAGCGGACCTCCAGCGACGCCAGCTCGGCCGACTCGTCGGCGAAGCGGCGCGCGAGGTCGTCGCCGCGGCCCATCGTCTTGCCCAGCAGCACGCCGCTGACCGACAGCGACTCCTCGACCAGGGCCGAGATGTCGGCCAGGCGGCCCTGGCGCATCCCGGCGATCGTCTGGCGCTCGCGGCCGACGCGGCGCGTCATCCAGACGAAGAACGGCAGGATCGCCAGCGAGAACAGCGCCAGCCGCGGGTCGAGCACGAACATCGCGACGATCACGCTCGCCACCGTCGTGACGTTCGAGGCGATCGACGTCGCCGTGCTCGTCACGACGCTCTGCACGCCGCCGATGTCGTTGGCGATCCGCGACTGGACCTCGCCCGTGCGCGTGCGCGTGAAGAACGCCAGCGACATCCGCTGCAGATGGCGGTAGACGGTCGCGCGCAGGTCGTGCATGACGCGCTGGCCGACGACGTTGGAGAGGTAGGTCTGCGCGACGCCGAGCGCGCCGGTGACGACGGCGACGGCGATCATCCCGAGCACGAGCCACGTCAGCAGCGCGTCGTCGTCGCGCGGGATCGCCGTGTCGAGCACCGCGCGCAGCAGGAACGGCGAGACCATCGCGATCAGCGCCGAGGCGACGATCAGCGCCATCACGAACGACAGCCGCGCCCGGTAGGGCGCGAACAGCCGCGCGATCCGGCGGCCGTCGCCCCGCCGCGGCGCCGGCGAGGGCGCATCGCGCAGGCGCGACCGCGAGCCGCGGCCGTCGCCGTCGCGGCCCTCGAACGCCCGCCAGTCGCGAACCGGCCCGGCCATGTCAGTCCTTCATTTCGTGAAGTTGAGTCATTTCGACTGAGATCATCTATACTGCTTGCGCAAGCAACGAAAGGCTTCCATGGCTCGGCTCCTGCTCATCCCGCTCGACGATACGGTCGTCTTCCCGACGATGGACGTCACGCTGCCCGTCGACGTCGGCGACGAGGAGCGCGTGCTCCTCGTCCCGCGCCACGACGGCGAGTACGCGTCGGTCGGCACGATCGCCAGGGTCGCACAGACGGTCCGCCTCCCGGGCGGGCTGCGCGGCGCCCAGCTCGAGGGCGTCGCGCGCGGCATCGCGGGCGCCGCGAGCGCCGGCAGCGACGGGCGCCTGCTCGTCGACGTCGAGGAGCGCGTCGACGACGTGCCGACCGGGCCCGCCCGAGCCCGCACGCGCGAGCTCGAGCGCGAGTACCGCGCCGTCGTCGAGGAGATCCTCGAGCTGCGCGGCGCCGACGAGCGCATCGGCGCCTTCCTGCGCTCGATCGGCGAGCCCGGCGCGCTGGCCGACACGGCCGGCTTCTCCCCCGACCTGACCTTCGAGCAGAAGGTCAAGCTGCTCGAGGAGGTCGACGTCACGTCGCGCCTCGCGCTCGCCGTCGAGTACCAGCGCGAGCGGCTGTCGGAGCTGCAGGTGCGCAAGCGCATCCGCGACGACGTCGAGGACGGCGCCGCCAGGCAGCAGCGCGAGTACTTCCTGCGCAAGCAGATGGACTCGATCCGCCGCGAGCTGGGCGAGGACGAGGCCTCCGTCGTCGACGAGTACCGCGAGAAGATCGAGCAGGCCGGCATGCCCGACCACGTGCGCGAGCAGGCCGAGCGCGAGCTGGGCCGCCTCGAGCGCATCGGCGAGGGCGGCTCGGCCGAGGGCCAGACGATCCGCACCTACCTCGACTGGCTGATCGCCGTGCCGTGGGGCGAGCGCTCGCAGGAGCGCAACGACCCCGTGCACACGCGCGAGGTGCTCGACGCCGACCACGCCGGCCTCAAGGACGTCAAGGACCGCATCGTCGAGTACGTCGCTGTGCGCAGGCTGCGCCAGGAGCGCGGGGCGGCGCCCGACGCCAAGGCCGGCGCGATCCTCACGCTGATCGGCCCCCCGGGCACCGGCAAGACCTCGATCGGCGAGTCGATCGCGCGCTCCATGGGACGCGAGTTCGTGCGCATGTCGCTGGGCGGCGTGCGCGACGAGGCCGAGATCCGCGGCCACCGGCGCACGTACATCGGCGCGCTGCCCGGCCGCCTGGTCCGCGCGCTGCGCGACGCCGGCACGATGAACCCGGTGATCCTGCTCGACGAGGTCGACAAGGTCGGCGCCGACTGGCGCGGCGACCCGTCCTCGGCGCTGCTGGAGGTGCTCGACCCGGCGCAGAACTCGACCTTCCGCGACCACTACCTCGACGTCGAGATCGACCTCAGCCAGGTCGTGTTCATCGCCACGGCCAACCAGGCCGAGACGATCCCGGGGCCGCTGCTGGACCGCATGGAGGTGATCCCGTTCGACGGCTACACGGTCGACGAGAAGGTCCACATCGCCCGCGACTACCTGTTCCCGCGCCAGCGCGAGCGCAACGGGCTGCGCGAGGACGAGGTGCGCATCGACGACGACACGCTGCGGCTGATCGTCGCCGAGTACACCCGCGAGGCGGGCGTGCGCCAGCTCGAGCGCGAGCTCGGCAAGCTCCTGCGCAAGACCGCCACGGCGATCGCCTCGGGCGACGAGCGGGCGGCGGGCGAGCCGGTGGTCATCGACCTTGGCGCCGTGCGCGACGCGCTCGGTCGCCAGAAGGTCTTCCAGGAGGCCGCCGCGCGCACCGCGGTGCCGGGCGTGGCGACCGGCCTGGCGGTCACCGGAACCGGCGGCGACGTGCTGTTCGTCGAGGCGACCACGATGCACGGCAAGGGCTCGGCCGGCCTGACGCTGACGGGCCAGCTCGGCGACGTGATGAAGGAGTCGGCGCGGATCGCGCTCACCTACGTGCGCGCGCACGCCGACGAGCTGGGCATCGACCCGGCCGCCTTCGAGGACGCCGAGTTCCACGTCCACGTCCCGGCCGGCGCGATCCCCAAGGACGGCCCGAGCGCCGGCATCACGATGACGACGGCGCTGGCGTCGCTGCTGACGGGCCGCCCGGTCCGGCACACGGTCGGCATGACCGGCGAGGTCACGCTCCAGGGCCGCGTGCTGCCGATCGGCGGGCTCAAGCAGAAGGTGCTGGCGGCCCACGCCGCCGGCCTGACCGACGTGGTCCTGCCCGAGCGCAACCGCGGCGACCTCGACGACATCCCCGAGGACGTCCGCGAGGCGATGTCGTTCCACCCGGTGATGACGCTCGGCGAGGTGCTCGAGCTCGCGCTCGAGCCCGTGCCGGCCTCCGCGGTGGGCGCATAGCGCGCGTACCGGCGTCGATCGGAAACATGTGCATTTGATGAAGGGGCGCGGCCCGCGACGGCCGCGCCTCCCTACGATGGCGCCGTGTCCTGGCGAGCGGGACGAGCGTGAGCGTAGGGGCGCTCGCGGCGACGGGGGCGGC
>DASZVK010000366.1:0-6448 GCA_035547175.1 Solirubrobacteraceae bacterium | reverse complement strand
CGGCGCCCGCGTCCGCGCTCTCGGCGGCGACGCGCTCGTCGACGGCCGCCGTCAGCACGAGGATCGGCAGCGCGGCGGTCGCCGGGCGGGCGCGCAGCTCGCGCACGAGCTGGTGGCCGTCCATGCGCGGCATCGTGACGTCGACGATCGCGAGGTCGGGCGGGCGCAGGCGCACGGCGTCGAGCGCCTCGAAGCCGTCGGCGGCGGTCACGACCTCGTAGCCGGCGCGCGCGAGGCGCGTCCCGAGCAGCTCGAGGATGTCGCGATCGTCGTCGGCCACGAGGACCAGCGGCGGGTCGCTCACGTGACGACGGCCCCGATCGGGGCGTAGGGCAGCTCGACGCGCACGGTCGTGCCCGCACCCTCGGTGCTGGCCAGCGAGATCGCGCCGCCGTGCGCCTCGACGATCGTCTTGACGATCGTCAGCCCGAGGCCGGCGCCGGGCACGGCGCGGCTCATCGCCGTCGGGGCGCGGAAGAAGCGCTCGAACAGGCGCGCCTTGTCGGCCTCGGCGATGCCGATGCCGTCGTCGGCGACCTCGACGACCGCGGCGGTCGGCGTGTCGCGCAGGCGGACGACGACGTGGCCGCCGTCGGGCGTGAACTTGACCGCGTTGGAGACCAGGTTGTCGAGCATCTGCCCGAAGCGGTCGCGATCGCCGTCGAGCGGCCGGACCTGGTCGGCGTCGAGCGCCAGCTCGACGCCGCCGCGCCGCGCCGCGGGCTGGCCCGCCTCGACGGCCTCGACGGCGACCTCGCGCAGGTCGATCGCGCTGCGGCTGAGCGACAGGCGGCCGGCCTCGACCTGGGCGACGAACAGCATGTCGCCGACGAGCCGCAGCAGCCGCTTGGCGTTGCGGTCGACGACCTCGAGGAAGCGCCGCGCGTCGGCGTCGAGCTCGCCGGCGTCGTCGAGCAGCAGGTCGAGGTAGCCGATGATCGACGTCAGCGGCGTGCGCAGCTCGTGCGAGACGAGCGCGAAGAACTCGTCCTTGAGGCGCTCGGACTCCTCCAGCGTCGAGGCCATCTGGTTGAACGCGCGCGCGAGTTCGACCGGCTCGGTGTCGCCCTGCTCCTCGACGCGCGCGGAGAGGTCCCCGCGCGCGAGCCGTCGCGCGGCGCGCACGGTCCGGCGCACGGGCACGACGACGTAGCGGGCGAGGTAGGTCGTCAGCAGCGCGATCAGCAGCGCCGAGCCGATCAGGCCGCCGACGCCCAGCGCGATCGCCTGGCGGGCCTTGCCGTCGGCCTCGCGCCGGCGCGCCTGCGCCATCGCGACCTCGTCGTCGGAGATCCTCAGCGCCGCGGCCTCGAGCGCGGGCGCCGACTCCGAGCGCGAGTCGGCCAGCCAGCGCTGCGCGCGCCGCGTGAGCCGCAGGGCCTGGGTGCGCTGCGGCTCCTGGCCGCCGACCTCGGCGCGCAGCGTCGCCAGCTGCCCGGGCATGCTCAGCCTCGCGCGGCGGACGTCGCGGTCGCCGGCGAGGCCGCCGCGCTCGCCGATCGCCACGATCGTGACCGCGCGGGCGACCTCGAGCGCGCGGGCGCTGACCGCGTCGGCCTGGCCGGCGTGCGCGGACGCGTCGCGCTGGTCGCGGACCGCGGTGACGAGGATCGCGAAGACGGCGGCGACCAGAGCGGCGACGACGCCGCTCGCCGTTCCCATCCTGGTGACGAGGTTGCGCTTCACCGGAGAGCCGGGCCCGGGCCTGCCGGGGAGGCGCCCAGCGTACCCTTGCCCGCGGAATGTAAGCGGTATAGGTTCGCCCCATGGGAACCGGCACCGTGAAGTGGTTCAGCGACGAGAAGGGGTTCGGGTTCATCACGCCCGACGAGGGCGGCAAGGACCTCTTCGTCCACCACTCCGGCATCAACATGGAGGGCTACCGCACGCTCGCGGAGGGCTCTCGTGTCAGCTACGACGAGGAGCCCGGCGACAAGGGGCCGAAGGCGGTCAACGTCCAGAAGATCTAGCGACGGACTCGGGCGCCGCCCGATCCGGCCGCTAGTGGCTCGCGACGAAGCCGTCCTCCGGCTCGATCGGCAGGCCCTCGTCGACCCACCGCAGCAGGCCGCCGGCCAGCGACCACGCCTCGATCCCCGCGGCGCGCAGCGCCTGCGCCGCGATCGCCGAGCGCCCGCCGACGCGGCACTGGACGATCACCGGCAGCGCGGGGTCGAGCTCCGACGCCCGCTCGGCGAGCGTCCCCAGCGGGACGTGACGGGCGCCCGGGATCCGGCCCGCGTCCCACTCGCGCTGCTCGCGCACGTCGACGAGCTGCGCCTCGCCGGCGGCGAGCAGAGCGCTCGCGCGCGCGGGGTCGATCTCCAGGCCGGGGTCGCTCGACGCCGCCATGTCCAGGACCATAGCCTTCGGCCGGGTGCACGACGGCGAGATCATCCTGATCGCAGGAGCGCTGCTCGCCGGGGGCCTCCTCGCGGGCCTGCTCGCGACCGGGCTGCGGGTGCCGGGCCTGGTGCTCGTGCTCGGCCTCGGCATGCTGATCGGCTCCGACGGCACGGGCTGGATCGACTTCAACGACTACCGGCTGGCGCGCTCGGTCGGGATCGTCGCCCTCGCGCTGATCCTCTTCGAGGGCGGCCTCGCCGCCGGCTTCTCGGAGATCCGCCCGGTGCTCGCGCCGGCGCTGGCGCTGGCGGTCCTCGGCACGATCGCCACGGCGGTCGTCTCCGGGCTCGCGGCCCACTGGCTGTTCGACATGGACATGCCGCACGGGATGCTCGTCGGCTCGATGCTCGCCGCCACCGACGGCGCCGCCGTCTTCGCCGTGCTGCGCGGCTCGACGCTGCGCAGGCGGCTGGCGCGCACGCTCGAGGGCGAGGCCGGCATGAACGACCCCGTCGCCGTGCTGCTCGTGCTCGGGTTCATCGACTGGATCCAGAAGCCCGGCTACGGCGTGCCGGACATGCTCGGCCTGTTCGCGCGCCAGCTCGCGATCGGCGCCGGGGTCGGCGCCGCGGCGGCCGGCGTCGCGGCGCTGATGCTGCCGCGGCTGCGGCTGGCGTCGGCGGGGCTCTACCCGGTCGCCTCGCTGGCGCTGGCCGCGCTGGCGTTCGGCACGGCCGACGTGCTCGGCGGGTCGGGCTTCCTCGCCGTCTACCTCGCCGGGCTCGCGCTCGGCAGCATCCCCAGCCCGGCGACGCGGACGATGGCGGCCTTCCACGAGGGGCTGGCGTGGCTTGCGCAGGTGACGATGTTCCTCGTCCTCGGGCTGCTGGTGTTCCCGTCGCGGCTCGACGACGTGCTGCTGCGCGGGACGATCATCGCGATCGTCGCGACGGTGCTGGCGCGGCCGCTGGCGACCGTGCTGGTCGGCGCGGCGTTCCGCTTCTCGCTGGCCGAGCGGCTCGTGCTCGGCTGGGCCGGGCTGCGCGGCGCCGTGCCGGTCGTGCTGGCGACGTTCCCGGTGCTCGCCGGCGTCGACGGCGCCGTCGTGCTCCTCGACATCGCCTTCTTCGCGGTGCTCGTCAGCACGATCGTGCAGGGCGCGACCTTCCAGCCGCTGGCCGAGCGCCTCGGCGTGACGTCGAGCGAGGCGGCGCTGCCCGCGCCGCTGATCGAGCCGGCGCTGATCCGCCGCCTCGGGGCGGAGGTCGTCGAGTACCGCGTGGGGAAGGAGGACGCCGCGGCCGGCCGGCGCGTGCGCGAGCTCGGCCTCCCGCGCGAGGCGCTGCTCAACGTGATCGTGCGCAACGACCAGGCGATCCCGCCGCGCGGCTCGACGACGATCGAGCCCGGCGACCGGCTGCACGTGCTCGTCCGCCAGGAGGCGGCCGTCGAGTTCCGCGACCTGCTCGCCCGCTGGCGCGACGGCCCGCTCGAGCCCGTGCGCCGCCGGCGGGCCGTGCCGCGCGGCGCGACCGTCTTCACGACGCGCCCGTGGACGGACGCCGACGGCGACCCCGCGCGCCCGCAGGCCGTGTCGGGGATCGACGTCGTCGAGCAGCTGCGCACGCGGCGCGACACGCCGGGGGCGCTCGTCGCGCTCGCCGACGGCCGCTTCGCCGTCACGGGGTCGAGCGTCGCGATCGGCTCGACCCGCTCGATCACCGACGTCGCGCGCAGGCGCGTGCAGGTCGCCGCGACCGAGGACGAGCGCGCCTGGTGGCGTGAGGTCGTCGGCGCGCTGGCGTCGTACTAGCTCAGCCCCAGAACAGGTTGAACATCCCGAAGACGCGCTCGGGGCGCCAGTCGGGCCCGGGCCCGAGCCGCATGCGCTCGGCGTGGTTGACCGGGGCGAACCCCCAGCCGCGCAGCGCCTCGACGCCGGCGACGTTGGCGTCGGGCAGCGTGATCACCGGCTGCGCGCGCGTCGCCCCGCGGGCGGCCGACAGCAGCGTCAGTCCCGACTCCTCGTCGTCGGCCAGCACGGCCGGGCCGGCGCCCCACGGCGAGTGCAGCATGAAGCCGGTCAGCCGGCCGTCGCGCTCGGTCGCCAGGCCGCGCAGCGGCACGATCGCGTCGAGCACGGCGTCGCGGCGCTCGCCCGTCGCGCGACGGTCGATCGCCGCGATCGCGGCGCGGTCGCCGGGGCGCAGCGAGCGCAGGCCGCGCTGCGAGCCGTACAGGGTCGGCACACCGCGCCACGCGCGCGTGCGCCCCTCGGCGACGAAGCCGAGCCGCTCGTAGACGGGACGGCCGAGGTCGGTCGCGTAGAGCAGCACCGTGCTGGCGCCGCGCCCGCGCAGCCACTGCACCGCGGCCGCGGTCAGCGCGGTGCCGATCCCGCGCCGGCGCGAGCGCGGCAGCACGCCGAGCGCCCCGATCCAGCCGGTCTCGCCGAAGCTCGCCGCGCACGCGGCGCCGTGGATGCGGCGCAGCCGGCCGGGGGCGACCAGCACCGTCGCGTCCGGATGCTCCCACGGATAGGTGATCAGCCGGCCGACGTGCGGGCCGAACCCCGCGTCGGCGAGCGAGCGGACGGTCGCGCGCAGCTCGTCGTCGCGGGCGATGCGGACCTCGGCGCTCAGCGGGCCTCCTCTAGCATGACCGGGATGGGCGTCGCCATCGGCCAGGGCGTGCACGACGTGCCGGCAGAGGCCGAGGACCCGCGTGACGTCATCGCCTGCATCATCGCCGAGCGGGTGGCGCCGGCGCGATGAGGCGCGCGCTCGCGGCGGCCGGCGTGGCGCTGTCGGCGTCGCTGACCGCCGTCGTGCTGATCGGCGGCTTCAGCCCCGACCCGGCGGTCAAGGCGATCGAGACGCTGGCCGTCGTCGCCTTCGGCGCGTGCGTGCTGTTCGGGGTCGTCGCCGCCGTGTTCGTGCACATGGCGGGCTGGAGCGACCCCGAGTCCGAGGAGGACTTCGAGCAGGTCGTGATGCGCGCCGAGCGCCTCGCCGCCGAGGGCCTCGCGGACGAGCCCGACGAGCAGGACTTCCTCGCCCTGGACCCCTACGACGACCGCGACTTCGCCGAGCTGGTGCGCGACGCGCTCGACGACCTGCCCGACCTGCTGCGCGACGCGCTGGCGCGCAACGTCGCGGTCGTGATCTCCGACGACGGCCGCCGCCACCGCGCCTACGGCCTCTACGAAGGCGACGGGCGCGGGCGCGTGTCCGGCGTCCACGACCGCATCGTCGTCTTCCGCGACACGCTGCGCCGCGACTTCGGCCACGACCCGGACCTGCTGCGCGAGCAGGTGCTGCGCACGGTCCGCCACGAGCTCGCCCACCACGTCGGCTTCGACGAGCTCGGCGTGCAGGGCCTCGGCCTCTAGCGGCGCCGCTACCTCGGCGCCATCCGCAGGGCGCCGTCGAGCCGCACGACCTCGCCGTTGAGCATGTCGTTGGCGACCATGTGCAGCGCCAGGGCGGCGTACTCGCCGGGGCTGCCCAGGCGCTTGGGGAACGGGACGCTGGCGCTGAGCGAGCGGCGCGCGGGCTCGGGCAGCGCGGCCAGCAGCGGCGTGTCGAAGATGCCCGGCGCGATCGCGTTGACGCGCACGCCGATCACCGACAGGTCGCGCGCGGCGGGCAGCGTCATGCCGACGATGCCGCCCTTCGATGCGCTGTAGGCGATCTGGCCGATCTGCCCGTCGAAGGCGGCCACGGAGGCGGTGTTGACGATCACGCCGCGGTGGCCGTCCTCGCCCTCGGGCTCGTTGTCGGCCATCCTCGCCGCCGACAGGCGCAGCGCGTTGAACGTGCCGACGAGGTTGATCGCGATCACGTCCTGGAAGGACTCGAGCGACGCGGGGCTGCCGTCGGTGGCCAGCGTCCGCTCGACCCAACCGATCCCGGCGCAGTGGACGGCGATGCGCAGGCCGCGCTCGGGCGCCTGCTCGGCGGCGGCGTCGACGGCCGCGCCGAGCTGCCCGGCGTCGGTGACGTCGGCGGCGGCGAAGCGCGCGCCATGGCCCAGCTCCGCGGCGAGCGCGGCGCCGCGGGTCTCGTCGCGGTCGGCGATCGTCACCCGCGCGCCCGCGGCG
>DASZVK010000365.1:0-9765 GCA_035547175.1 Solirubrobacteraceae bacterium | reverse complement strand
GCGCGGCGCCGCTAGGCGGTCGCGCGCAGCCAGTCGCGGTGCTCGCCGAGGGCGAGGCGCAGGCGGTTGCGCATCTGCGAGTGCATCTGCGAGACGCGGCTCTCGGTGATGCCCAGGCGCGTGGCCGCCTCGCGCTGGCTGAGCTCGTCGACGTACAGCAGCCGGGCCAGCGCGCGGTCGCGCTCGGGCAGCGAGGCCAGCGCCGCGCCGAGGTGCGAGCGCAGCTCGCGGGCGGCGACGCTGTCGGCCGGGTCGGGCGCCGCGTGGTCGGGGATCGACTCGATGCGGTCCTCGCCCATCTCGCCCATCTCGCCGGCCGAGCCGGAGGTGTGGATCGGCACGTTGAGCGACTCGACGTCGGCGCAGATGACCTCGCGACGGGTCTCGGCGACGCGCTCGGGCGTGATGCCCAGCTCCTCGGCGAGGTCCTGGTCGCTCGGCGCGCGGCCCAGGCGGGCGTTGACGCGCTGGCGGGCGAGCATCAGGTCGCGCTCGCGGCGGCGCAGGCGGCGCGGCGCCCAGTCCTGGGCGCGCAGCTCGTCGAGGATCGCGCCGTGGACGCGGGTCCAGGCGAACGTCGCCAGGGCGACGCCCTTGGACGGGTCCCAGCGCTCGATCGCGTCGATCAGGCCGATGATGCCGGCCGAGATCAGGTCGCCGGCGTCCAGGTGGACGGGCACCTCGCGAGCCTTGTCGAAGGCGATGCTGCGCACGAGCGGCGTGTACATCGCGATGAGCCGGTCGCGGTGGCTGCGATCGCCGCTGCGACGGTACTCCTCCCAGACCCGCCGGGCCCGCGCGTCACGCTGCACGTGGGAGACGGTGGCGGCGCTGCTCGACATGGTGCGTTGCGCTCCCCTCGATATCCGGGACGGCCCCTCCGGCCGTCGACGGGGAATGGATCGGCGCGCGCGGGCGCCGGCAGGATCGGACGACGGGTGGTTTCCGCGGTCGATTCGCCATCCCCCGAACGGTGGACGGCGATCTCCGCCGGTCGGCGGCTCAACCCCGGTGCGCGACGGCCGATGACACCGGCACGTCCCCGTCCGCGGGGATCGATCGGACATGAGGGGAACACGTCCACAGCGCCCGCCGTACGCGCGGGCGGTCGCGGCTGCCGCGACCGTCGCGACCGCCGCCGCCCTGGCCTGGCCGGCCGTCGCGCTGGCCGCCAAGGGCGAGGACACGCCGCTCGACCTCGGCACCCAGACGACCGGAGGCTCGGGCGCCGTCGGCAGCGGCGGCGGCAGCGTCGTCCGCGCGATCCTGGCGCTGGCCGTCGTCGTGGCGCTGATCTACGGCGTGCGCTGGGCGCTGCGCAAGGCCCAGCAGGCCAAGGCCGGCCGCGCCGCCGGCGAGGGCATGACGCCGATCGCCTCGCTGCCGCTCGGGCCGCGCGGGACGCTGCACCTCGTCCGCGTCGGCGACGACGTCCTGCTGCTCGGCCAGGCCGAGGGCCAGCTCACCGAGATCAAGACCTACGAGCGCGTCGAGGCCGAGCGCCTCGGGATGCTGCGCGCGCCCGGCGAGGACGACGTCGTCGAGCACGACGACTACCTGCGCGACGAGCTCGGCTGGTCGCGCGCCGGCGAGCTCGCGACCCGCCGCGGCCAGCGCGCGCCGCGGCCCGCCGCCGGCGGCCAGGTCGCCGCGTCGCTGCTCGACCAGCTCCGCGCGATGACGGTGCGCCGATGAAGCTCGACGGCAACGCCGTCCAGGTGCTGCTGCTGATCGGCGGCCTGTCGCTCGTCCCGGCGCTGCTGTTCACCGTCACGGCCTTCAGCCGCATCCTCATCGTCCTCGGCTTCATCCGCTCGGGCCTGGGCACGCCGGCGCTGCCGCCCAACCAGGTGCTGACCGGGATCGCGCTGTTCCTGACGGTGTTCGTCATGTCGCCGACGCTGCACCAGATCAAGAAGGACGCGATCGACCCGCTCAGCGCGGGCAAGATCAGCCAGGCGACGGCGCTCAAGCGCGGCGAGGAGCCGCTGCGTCAGTTCATGTTCGCCCAGACGCGCACGTCGGACCTCAAGCTGTTCGCCGGGCTGGCCAAGATCGACCGGCCGAGGACGCGCAAGGACATCCCGACCTGGGTGCTGATCCCGAGCTTCGTGATCTCCGAGCTCAAGACGGCGTTCCAGATCGGCTTCTTGATCTTCCTGCCGTTCCTGGTGATCGACCTGATCGTCTCGTCGACCCTGATGAGCATGGGCATGATGATGCTGCCGCCGGTCCTGATCTCGCTGCCGTTCAAGATCCTGCTGTTCGTCCTGGTCGACGGCTGGCACCTGGTCGCGCAGTCGATCGTCGACTCCTTCCACCCCGCATGAGCCGGGACGCCGCCCTCAGCTACGGCATCCAGGCCCTGATGCTGGGCCTGAAGATCTGCCTGCCGCTGCTCGGCGTCGGGCTCGTCGTCGGCCTGATCATCAGCATCTTCCAGTCGGTCACGCAGATCCAGGAGATGACGCTGACGTTCATCCCCAAGCTGCTCGCGCTGGCCGTCGTGCTGCTGGTCGCCGGGCCGTGGATGCTCGACCAGGTCGTCACCTACACGCACGACCTCTACGCCTCGATCCCCCAGGCCGCGTCGCACTGATGAACGACGCGATCGGGCAGCTCAGCGCGACGACGACGGCGGGCTTCATGCTCGTCCTCGGCCGTGTCGGGCCGCTGTTCCTGCTCGCCCCGGCGCTGTCCTCGCGGGCGATGCCGGCGCGCGCGCGCGGCGTCGCCGCCGTGGCGATCGCGCTCGGCCTGACGCCGTTCGCGCTGCGCGGCCAGCGGATCCCGCTCGACGCGGTCTCGCTCGGCGTGCTGATGGGCAAGGAGGTGCTCGTCGGCCTCGCGTTCGCCTACGCGGTCGGCGCGGTCGTCGCCGCCGTGTCGGTCGCCGGCTCGCTGCTCGACAGCGTCACCGGCTACGCCTACGCCTCGCTCGTCGACCCGGTCAACGGCACGCAGGGCGGCCCGATCGGCCAGCTCTACGCGCTCGTCGCGGCGATCGTCTTCATCGCCGTCGACGGCGACCACTGGCTCGTCGAGGGCGTCGCCCGGACCTACCAGCTCGTGCCGCTGCACGGCATGCCGTCGTTCACGGCGCTGACCGCGGGCGTCGAGCACGCCTTCACCGGCATCTTCACCTCGGCCGTGGCGGTCGCCGCGCCGGTGCTGCTGGCGGTGACGATCACCGACGTCGGCTTCGGGCTCGTCTCGCGCGTGGTGCCGCAGATGAACGTCTTCGCCGTCGGCTTCCCGGTCAAGATCCTCGTCGCGCTGCTGATGCTCGCCGCGTCGTTGCCGTTCACGGCCGGCTGGCTCGTCGACGCCACGCGCAGCGCGATCGAGACCGGCTCGCAGATGGTGGGCGCGCGCTGATGGCCGGCGAGAAGACCGAGAAGCCGACCCCCAAGCGCCGCGCCAAGGCGCGCGAGCGCGGACAGGTCGCCCGCAGCGCCGACGTCAACGGCGCCGTCGTGATGACCGCCGGCCTCGGCGCGCTGGCCGCGTTCGGCCCGCGGATGGTCGGCGGCATCCAGGACTACATGCGCACGACGATCGCCGGCGCCGCGCAGCCCGGCGACCTCGCCGCCGACCTCCAGCACCTGGCGATGAGCGCCGGCCGGGTGCTGCTCGTCGCCGTCGCGCCGATCGCGCTGGCCTGCATGGTCGCCGGCGTCGTCGCCAACGTCGCCCAGGTCGGCTGGAAGCCGAAGCTCAAGCCGCTGGCGCCCGACCCCAAGCGGATCAACCCGCTGTCGAACTTCAAGAGCATGTTCGGCGCCCGCGCGGTCTTCGAGACGGGCAAGGCGCTGTGGAAGATCGCCGCCGTCGGCGCGGTCGTCGCGGTCTCGCTCGTCCCCCGCATCCGCGACCTCGGCGCCGCGACGGGCACGCCGCCCGCGGCGCTGGGCCGGATGCTGACGAGCGACCTCTTCGGGATCGCCTGGCGCGCCGCGGCCGCCTACCTCGTGATCGCCTGCGCCGACTACGCGTGGCAGCGCCACCGCCACGAGAAGTCGCTGAAGATGGACAAGCAGGAGGTCAAGGAGGAGTACCGCCAGCAGAACCTCGCGCCGGAGATCCGCGCGGCCCAGCGCCGGCGCGCCGCGGCGCTGGCCCGCGCGCGCATGATGGCCGCCGTCCCCGGCGCCGACGTCGTCGTCGTCAACCCGACGCACTTCGCCGTCGCGCTGCGCTACGACGGCGGCTCGGAGGCCCCCGAGGTCGTCGCCAAGGGCGCCGACCTCGTCGCCGCGCGGATCCGCGAGATCGCCTCCGAGCACGGCGTGCCGATCGTCTCCGACCCGCCGCTGGCGCGGACGCTGCACGCCTCGGTCGAGGTCGGGCAGGTCATCCCCGCCGACCTCTACCAGGCCGTCGCCCGCGTGCTCGCCTTCGTCTACGGCCTCAACGCGCGCCAGCGCAGGGCGATGGCATGAACGAGATCGCCAAGCGCCTGACGCGCCACACCGACCTCGTCGCGGCGACCGGCGTCGTCGTGCTCGTCGTGATGATGATCGTGCCGCTGCCGCCGGCGCTGATCGACGTCCTCATCACGCTGAACATCTCGGCGGCGCTGGCGATCGTCGTCGCCTCGATGTACCTGGGCCGCGCGCTCGACCTGGCCGCGTTCCCGAGCCTGCTGCTGCTGACGACGCTGTTCCGCCTGGCGATCAACGTCTCCGTGACGCGCCTGATCCTGCTGCACGGCGACGCCGGCAGCGTCGTCCGCTCGTTCGGCCACTTCGTCGTCGGCGGCAACGTCGTCGTCGGCCTCGTGATCTTCCTCGTGCTCGTCGTCATCCAGCTGATCGTCGTCACCAACGGCGCCGGCCGCGTCGCCGAGGTGGCGGCGCGCTTCACGCTCGATGCGATGCCCGGCAAGCAGATGGCGATCGACGCCGACCTCAACGCCGGGCAGATCAGCGACGAGGAGGCCCGCGCGCGGCGCGAGGAGATCCGCCGCGAGGCCGACTTCTACGGCGCCATGGACGGCGCCTCGAAGTTCGTCAAGGGCGACGCGATGGCGGCCGTGGTGATCACCGCGATCAACCTCTTCGGCGGCATCGTCGTCGGCGTCCTGCAGCACAAGATGTCGCTCTCGGACGCGGCGCAGACGTTCTCGCTGCTGACCGTCGGCGACGGCCTGGCGGCGCAGATCCCGGCGCTGCTGATCTCCGTCGCGACCGGCATCGTCGTCACGCGCGCGACCTCCGAGGGCGACCTCGGCACCGACATCGTCACCCAGGTCATGCGCGAGCCGCGCACGCCGCTCGTCGCCGGCGGCGCGATCGCCGCCTTCGCGCTCGTGCCGGCGCTGCCGAAGGTCCCGTTCCTGCTCGTCGGCGGGACGCTGCTGCTCGTCGGCCGCCGCCGCCTGAGGACGCGCCGCGAGGAGGCCGCCGCGAGCGAGCAGCGCGCGCTGGAGACGCGCGCCAGGCCGTCCGAGAGCACACTCGAGGCGGGCCCGATCGACCCGCTGGAGCTGACGATCGGCTTCGGCCTGGTGCCGATGGTCGACGAGGCGTCGGGCGGCTCGCTGCTGGCCCGCGTGCGCTCGATGCGCCGCCAGATCGCCACCGAGCTGGGCGTGATCATCCCGCCCGTCCGGATCCGCGACGACATCATGCTCGACTCGCACGAGTACGCCGTGCGCGTGCGCGGCGCCGAGGTCACGCGCGGGCGCACGATGGCCGGCCACCACCTGGCGATGGACCCGGGCGACGCGGCCGGCCGCCCGGCGGGCGTCGAGACGGTCGAGCCCGCCTTCGGCCTGCCGGCCATCTGGGTGCCGGACTCCGGCCGCGCCGAGGCCGAGGCGCTCGGCTACACCGTCGTCGACCCCGAGTCGGTCGTCATCACGCACCTGACCGAGACCGTGCGCCGCCACGTCGCCGACCTGCTCACGCGCCAGGAGACCAGCGAGATGCTCGAGCGCCTCAAGGAGACCGACCGCGCCGCCGTCGAGGAGCTCGTCCCCGACGTGCTCACCATCGGCGAGGTCCAGCGCGTGCTGCAGGCGCTGCTGGCCGAGGGCGTGTCGGTGCGCGACCTGGGCACGATCGTCGAGGCGCTCGGCGACCGCGCGCGCGTCACCCGCGACCCCGCCGCGCTGGCCGAGCACGCCCGCCAGGCGCTCGGCCGGGCGATCACGGCCGGCCACGTCGACGCGCAGCTGCGGCTGCGCGCGATCGCGCTGGACCCCGTGCTCGAGCAGGAGCTCGCCGAGGCGCTCACGCAGACGCCCGACGGAGAGCTGCTGGCGCTGGACCCGCACCGCGCCGCCGACGTCGTGGAACTGCTCAAGTCCGAGGCCGAACGTGCCGTACAACCCGGCATGTCACCGGTGCTGCTGTGCTCGGCACGCGTTCGGCGGCACGTTCGCCGCCTGCTCGCGCAGGCCCTGCCGCAGCTCCCGGTCTGCTCGTACGAAGAGATCGTGCCCGGGATCCGGGTCGAGACCGTCGGGATGGTCACCGCATGAACGAAGCTCCGGCCGCAACGCACGAGGACGGGACCCGCGTCTACCGCGGCGACAGCGTCGAGAGCCTGCTGCCCAGGATCCGCGAGGAGCTGGGCCCGAACGCGATCGTCACCAGGCAGCGCACCGGCCTGGTCGGTGGCCTCGCCGGCTTCTTCCAGCGCCCGTGCGTGGAGATCGAGGCGCGGCCGGCGCCCCGCAGCGCGCTCGGCGCGGGCATCCTCGCCGGCGACGACGACGAGATCGTGCTGCCGCCCGCGGGCGAGCCCGAGGCCGTCGCGTTCGTGCCCGGGATCGAGGACCCGAGCCTTCCCGACCCGCTGGCCAGCCCGCTGCCCTACACGGCGCCCGCCGCCCCCGCGCGCGCAGCGCAGGCGCAGGACGCCGCCTTCCACGCACCCGAGCGCGAGCCGGTCGCCGTCGCGGGCGACCCCTTCGCGCACGTGCTCAGGGACGCCTCCGGCGCGCTGATCGTCCCGCCGGCGATCGCCCCCGCCCCCGTCGCGCCGCCGTCCGGCCCGGTGGAGATCCCCGTGCCGCCGCAGTCGCCGCCGGCCGAGGACGCGCTCGTCGAGCACGGCCTCGAGCCCGCGCTGGCCGCCGAGGTCGTCGGCCGCGTCGTCGCGCACGCGGTCCCGTTCGCCTCGCCGCGGCGGATGAAGTCGCTCGTGCGCGCCGCGCTGGCGCGCATGGTGCCGATCGCCGAGCCGCCGGCGACGGCGGGCCGCAGCATCGCGTTCGCCGGGCCGCGCGGCGCCGGCAAGACGCTGTGCGCGCAGCGCCTCGCGAGTGCCTACGCGCGCGCCAGCCACCCCGCCACCAGCTACGTCGCGCTGCGCGCCGGCGAGGGCGCCGAGCTGCTCGCCGCCCGCGTCGCCGCCGCCGGCAGCGCGTTCGCCGCCCCCGTGAGCGTCGCCGAGGCCAAGGCCGTCGTCGCCGCCGCGCCCGACGGCGCGGTCGTCGTCGTCGACACGCCCGGGACCAGCTCGCGCGACGCCGCGGCGATCTCGGCGCTCGGCCGCGAGCTGCGCTCGATCGGGGTCCAGGAGGTGCATCTCGTCCTCCCCGCCACGGTCAGCCTGGCCGCCGCCCAGGAGCTGCTCGCCGCCTACGCGCCGCTGGCGCCGACGGCGATGGTCGTCGCGCACGCCGACGCGACGACGCAGCTCGGCGCGCTCGTCTCGCTGGCGGTCCGCCACGGCCTGCCGATCTCGTTCCTCAGCCACGACCCGTCCGAGCCCGAGGGCCTCGTCCCGGCCGACGCGGCGTCGCTCGCGGGAGGGCTGCTGCCGTGAGGCCGTTCCGCCGCGGCGCGCGGGACGCGCCCGACAGGCGCCCGGGCCCCGTGCTGCGGCTCGTCGAGGGCCTCCAGCAGCGCCGCGACGAGGTGCGCACGCGCGCCGCCGTCCGCATCGGCGTCGACGCCCGCGGCCGCCGCGTCGACAGGCTCACCGACAACGTCAGCGCCGGCGGCGCGCTCGTCTCCGGCGGCGCCGGCGACGTCGCCGTCGGCGAGACCGTCCCGTTCACGCTCGACCTGCGGCCCGAGGGGCCGCTGATCGAGGGCCGGGCGGAGGTGCTGCGCGCCGACGAGAGCGGCAGCTGCGCGCTGCGCTTCGTCGACGTCGACCACAGCCTGCGCGACGCGATCGCGCGCTTCGTCTTCGCCTCCGAGCGCACGCGCGTCAGGGCCAGGAGGCCGGTCAGGTGAGCGCCGAGCCGGCCGTCGAGCTCGAGCCCGCCAAGGTGGGCGTCCGCATCGCCGCGCATCCGCGCGCGTCGGCGCAGGTGCGCCGGGCCAAGGGCGCCGGCGGCCTGGTCGCCTTCGCGATCGCCGCCTGGGCGACGTACCGGGCCGGCGGCGACGCCGCCGCCGTGCTGGCCTGGGGCCTGTGCGCCGGCGTGGCCGGCGCGCTCGTCGCCTGGGCCGCGGCGGTGACCGCCTGGCGGGCGCTGATGATCGCCGAGATGCGCGAGGCCCGCGCCCGGGCGATCGCCCGTGCCCAGGAGCGCCGGGCCGAGGCCGCCGAGCGCGCCGCCGCCGAGGCCGCCGCGATCGAGCGCATGGCCCGCGACGAGGACGGAGAGGAGACGGCGCCCCGCGCGCGCCGCCGCCGCTGACCGCCAGGGAGCCGCTGCGGCCCGTCACCCCGTACGAGCGCGACGGCGAGCCGGTGACGCCCGTGTGGCGCGTCGGCGCCCCGCCCGAGCGCCTGCGCGACGAGCAGCGGCGCGAGAGGCGCCGGCCGAAGCGCCCGCCGCAGCCCCCCGCGGAGCTGCCCGAGGGCTCCGAGCACGTCGACACCACCGCCTGACGGAGCGCCGGAGCCAGCGTTGCCGCGCGTCACCCTCGGCCTGCCCACGCACGAGCGCCACGAGTACCTCGAGGCCGCGATCGAGAGCTGCCTGGCGCAGGACTTCGACGACTACGAGCTGCTGATCTGCCTCGACGGCACGCGCTCGCCGGAGACGCTCGCGATCGTCGAGCGCGCCGCCGACGCCGACGCGCGCGTGCGCGTCGCGCGCCACGAGCGCAACCGCGGCATCGCGGCGGCGATCAACACGATCGTGCGCGAGGCCCGCGGCGAGCTGATCGCGCTGACCGGCGACGACGACCTCTGCGCCCGCGACCGCCTGACCCGCCAGGTCGCCGTGTTCGACCGCCACCCCGACACCGGCGTCGTCCACGGCGACGCCGAGATCATCGACTCCGCCGGCCGCGTGACCGGCGAGTGGCGCTCGCGCGACTTCTCGCGCCACGGCCTCGTCAGGTCGCTGTTCCGCGAGCACAACTTCATCGTCGACCCGTCGACGATGCGCCACCGGCGCGTCCACGAGGCGCTCGGCCCGGTCGACGAGGGCCTGCCGTGGGAGGACTTCGCCTTCCACGTGCGCGCCGCGCGCCGCTTCCGCTACCGCCACTGCGGCGGCGCGCCGGTCGTGCGCTACCGCCGCCACGGCGGCAACGCCTCGCTGGAGGGCGACCCGCGCGAGCTCGAGCTCGTCGAGACCGTCCTCTGGCGCGCGCTCGACGAGTACGACCTCGAGGAGCTCGTCCCCGAGCTCGACTGGCCCGTGCTCGACCGCCGCGAGGGCGAGCGCCGGGCGCTGCTCGTGCTCGCCGACGCCTTCGAGCGCCGCGGCCTGCCGCTGCCCGGCCTCGCCGCGCGCGTGCGCGAGCGCGCCGCCGCGATCCCGGCGCCCGCCCGGACGCGCACGCCGGCCACCGGCGCGCGCCCACGGCGGATCGTGATGACGTCGTTCGGCTTCGACGACCCCGG
>DASZVK010000364.1:0-6671 GCA_035547175.1 Solirubrobacteraceae bacterium | reverse complement strand
CGTCGCCCGCGAGGTCCCCGTCGGAGTAGCCGAAGCGCAGCAGGTTGCGCGTGTAGTTGGCCAGCCCCAGGTAGACGGCGGCGTAGCGGCGCGCGGCGGCCGCCGCGCGGTCGCCGTCGTCGACCACGCAGGCCACCTCGGGCGCGACCAGCGCACCCGGCCCGAGGCGCTCGCGCGCGAGGCGCGTGTGCGCGACCGGCGTGAAGTACGGGTGCGTGCCGGCCGTGCGCTCGCCGGCGAGGTCGAGCATCCGCGGGCCCAGCGCCGCCAGGCAGCGCTCGTCGCGCGGGATCGGCGCGGGCGCGGCGTCGATCGCGTCGAGGAACCCGCGCGTCGCCGACAGCGGCCGCGAGTAGTCGCCGACGCGCTCGGGATGGCCGATGCCGACGCCGGTCAGCACCCGGCCCGGGAAGTCGGCGCGCAGCGCCGCGTGCTCGGCCGCCAGCTCGGCCGGGTCGTACTGCCAGACGTTGACGATGCCGGTCGCCAGCACGAGCCGCTCGCTCGCCTCCAGGAACGGCCGCAGGCGCGTCAGCCGCGGCGACCCGCCCAGCCACAGCGCGCCGTAGCCGAGCTCCTCGGCGAGGCGCGCCGCCGCCGCCTCGTCGCCCTCGCCCAGCGCGTGGCCCGACACCCACAGCCCGATCCGCCCGAGTCGCATGCCCGGCAGGTTCCCAGAACGGGGGCGGCGAGCGCCGCCAGCGGGCACCGGCGCCGGCCGGCCGCTACGATCGCCGCCCCGTGGAGGACGGAGGAGGAGCGGTGGCAGTCACGTTCGGCGTCTGGGACCAGCTCGACGACAACGGCATGCCGGTCGAGCGGCTCTATCAGGAGCGGCTGGAGATGGTCGCCGCCGCCGAGCGGGCCGGCTTTCGCACCTACCTGCTCTCCGAGCACCACGGCACGCCGCTGAGCACCGCGCCGTGGCCGGCGCTGTTCCTCGCCGCCGCCGCCGCGCGCACGAGCCGCATCCGCCTCGGCACGCTGTGCTTCATCCTGCCGCTCTACCACCCGCTCGCGCTCGTCGAGCAGGTGGCGATGCTCGACCGGCTCTCCGGCGGGCGCCTCGACGTCGGCGTCAGCCGCGGCATCTCGCCGCACGAGCTGGGCTTCTTCGGCGTCGACGCGGCCGAGGGCCGCGCGATCTTCGACGAGTCGCTCGCGATCCTGCGCGCCGGCATGACGCAGGACCGCGTGACCTACGCAGGCGAGCACTACCGCCTCGACGACGTGCCGATCGCGATCCACCCGATGCAGCAGCCGCACCCGCCGCTGTGGTACGCGACGGCCTCGCCCGAGACCGCGCCCCAGCTCGCGCGCGAGGGCATGCGCCTCGTCAGCGGCGGCCCGGCCGACCACGCGCGCGCCGTGCTCGACGCCTACCGCGCGGCGTGGGACCCGGCCGCCGGCGAGCCCGTCGCCGGCCTCAGCCGCCACGTGCTCGTCTGCGACGGCGACGACGAGGCGCTGGCGGTCGCGCGCGAGGCGCACGCGACGTGGTTTGCCTCGATGATGCGCCTCTGGCACGAGCGCGGCGACCACAGCTGGGACGACATGTTCTCCTGGGAGGCCGCGACGACGCACGGCACGTTCGTGCTCGGCTCGCCGCAGACCGTGCGCGACCGGCTCGCCGAGGCGCTCGCGGTCAGCGGCGCCAACCACCTCAACCTCGTCTTCTCGTGGGGGTCGCTGACCCACGAGCGCCAGCGCCGCTCGCTCGAGCTGTTCGCACGCGAGGTCATGCCCGCGCTGGCCGGCGCGGGCGCACCCGCCGGCTAGCGCCTAGCCGCCGAGCGCGTCGAGGAAGAAGCCGGCGACGGCCGAGAGCACCTCGGGCCGGTCGAACTCGGGCCCCTCGTGGTTGGCGCCCGAGATCAGCAGCAGGGTCGAGTCGATCCCGTGCGCGACCAGCGCCTCGTGCATGGCGACGCTCTCCTGATGGTGGACGAGGCCGTCGCGGTCGCCGTGCAGGAGCAGGTAGCGCCCGCCGGCCGGCGCGGCGCCGGCGAGGTGCAGCGGGCTCGCCGCGACCGCGGCCTCGGGGTTGTCCGAGGTCCGCTCCAGGCCCAGCAGCCGCGCCTCGTAGCTCGGCTGCGGCGGCGGGAGGGCGGGATCGATGAACGGAGGCGGCGGGAAGGCGGCGGCGAGCGCCTTCGTCGTCTCGAGCAGGTCGGTGACGGCGAAGTACTCGCAGACCGCCGGCACCTCTCCCGCGATCCCCAGCATCAGCGCCAGGTAGCCGCCCGCCGACGCGCCCCAGGCGCCGATCCGCTCGGTCGCCAGGCCGTGCTCGGCGCCGTTCGCGCGCAGCCAGCGCACCGCCGCCCGGGCGTCGTCGACCTGGGCCGGGTAGGTCGCCGCGTCGGTCAGCCGATAGCTCGCGCTGGCCACCGCCACGCCGCGCGCCGCCAGCGGCACGAGCCGGTCGGCGGCGCCCATCGTGCGGTCGCCGACCGCCCAGCCGCCGCCGTGGAAGTAGACGACGACCGGCACCGGGCGGTCGCGGTCGGTCGCGGGACGGTAGAGGTCGAGGGCGAGCGGCCCCTGCTCGGTGACCGCGAACTCGATGTCGCGGATCGCGTCGACGTCGTGCATGCCGCCATCCTGCCGCACCGGCCGACACCGGGTCGCCCGGCGCGGCGGGGCGGACGGCGGCTCAGGCCGGGTAGGGCTCGGGCGCGCGCGCTCCGGGCACGTAGGACTCCTCCGGCTCGAGCAGGCCGATGACGGCCTGGCGCGTGGCGGGCGTGTCCTCGTGGCCGTGGACGGCGACGGCGTGCTGGACGGCGGCGTCGATCAGCTCGCTCTCCTCGCCGATCAGCGTCAGCGAGCAGCCGGCCTCGTTCTCGAAGCGCCGGCAGTCGACGATCTTGCGGGACATCTTCCTCACCCTCCCTGCGTCGCGTGGCGATGGTCCCGGGGCGCGACCGTTGTACCCGCGGCCCGGCGCGCGGTCAAGCGCGCAACCAGCGCGTTACGAAGGCGGCTCCCCGGTTGCGCGGGCGCCCGCCGTCGCGTAGAAACGTCACACCACTGCTAGCCACGAGCAGGGAGGGACTGCGGATGCTGGTCAGGAAGTTGGCCGCCGAGCTGCTGGGCACGGCGATCCTCGTCTTCTTCGCCGTCGGGGTGGCGACGCTCACGTTCGGCTTCAAGCTCGCCGGCGGCAGCACGATGGCCGGCGTCGTCGCGACGGCGCTCGCCTTCGGCCTCGTGCTGCTGGCGCTCGTCTACGCGATCGGGCCGATCTCGGGCTGCCACGTCAACCCGGCGGTGACGCTCGGCTTCCTCGCCTCCGGGCGCATGGGCGTCGGCGAGGCGATCGGCTACTGGATCGCGCAGTTCGCGGGCGGCATCGGCGGCGCGCTGGGCCTGTGGGGCGTGCTCTCCGGCGCCCACGGCTACGACCGCAAGGTCACCGGCCTGGGCGCCGACGGCTGGGGCGCGCACTCGATCGTCGGGCTCAACGGCGGCGGCGCGTTCGCCGCCGAGGCGATCCTGACCTTCCTGTTCGTGCTGGTCGTCCTCTCGGCGACGAGCCACGTCGCGACGGCGAGCTTCGCGGGCCTGGCGATCGGCCTGGCGCTGACGGTCGTGCACCTGATCGGCATCCCACTGACGGGCACGTCGGTCAACCCGGCGCGCAGCCTCGGCCCGGCGATCGTCGTCGGCGGCGACGCGCTCGACCAGGTGTGGCTGTTCATCGTCGCCCCGCTGGCCGGCGGCCTGCTCGCCGCGCTCGTCTGGCTGGGGCTGATCGCGGCGCCGCCGGAGGAGGCCGCGGCCGGTCAGGTCGAGCCGTCCGACCTGCCGCTCGGCGCGGCCTGAGGCAGGCGCGGCCGCGACGGCTAGGGCCGGGCCGCGGCGCCGCCGTAGCGGCGGCCGACGTCGGCGCACTCGAGGCAGACGCGCTCGGGGACGACGCCGAGCCGCATCAGCAGCGCGAACGCCTGGCAGCCCAGGCACAGCGCCAGCACGGACTCGAGCCCGGCGGCGAGCGCGATCACGGCGAGCGCCGCAACCGCGACGGCGTCGACGCCGAGCGCCACGCCGACGACGGCGCCGATCGTCGTGACGGCCGCCCCGATCCCCTGCGCGAAGCGCTTGGGCGGCCCCGGGACGTACTTCGGCGCCCCCAGCCGCGGAGCGACGACGGACGTCGCCAGGCGCCCGAGCGGGCTCAGCCGCGGGCCGGTCAGGACCCGCGCCCAGAAGCCGAGCGCGAGCGGCACGAGCAGCCAGTGCCAGCCGGCCGCCAGCGCGACGACGGCGATCGCGAGCACCCCGCCGGCGACGGCGCGCGCCGCCTTCTCGTTGACGGGATTGGGGAAGCCCAGCATGTTCTCCACGAGCCTAGTGGGCAATCCCGCCCACGCGCCGTGCGGCCGGCGGCTACGCGGCCGACCGCACGCGTCGCACGAGGCGCTCCGGGGAGTCCTCGCTGCGGACGCCGATCCGCGGCAGCGCGGTGCGGTCCATCCCGGCGCGCGCGACGCCGGCCTCGACCGTGAACGCGGCCTCGTAGCCGGCGACCGCGACGGCGCGCCGGACGCGCTCGTCGTTGTCGCCGTAGGGGTAGGCGAGCACGCGCGGGCGCCCGAGGCCGAGCGCCTCGAGCTCGTCGCGCGAGCGCACGAGCTCGGCGTCGAGCTCGGCGTCGGGGACGGCGGTCAGCGGACGGTGGGTCGCCGCGTGACAGCCGATCCGCAGGCCCGCCTCGGCCGCCTCAGCGAGCCCGGCAGCGTCCATCAGCGGCAGCTCGCTGCGGCCCTCGGCGGCGCTCCAGTCGTTGCTCGCCCCGACGCGGCCGGAGATCGCGAACACGACGCCGGGGATGCCGCGCTCGCGCAGCAGCGGCAGGCCGTGCTCGCGCAGCGACTCGTAGGCGTCGTCGAAGGTGACGAGCACCGCCCGGCGCGGCAGCCGCGCGCGCCCGTCGAGCGCGTCGAGCGCGTCGTCGAGCGAGACGAACGCGTGCCCGGCGTCGCGCAGGGCGTCGAGCTGCCCGGCGAGCAGCGCCGGCGGGACCGCGAACGCGCCCAGGACGGGATCGTGGGAGAGGTCCTCCACCTGGTGGTAGCAGAGGACGGCGACGCCCCTGCGAGCGGGGCCGGGCATCGGCGGACCCTATCCCGCCCCGGCCGCGAGGCGCCCTGGCATGATCCGCGCACAGGCGCGTGCGCCCTCGACCAGCCACCCCGCAGGAGGAGACCGGATGCCCCCAGTGCCCGTCAGGCCCGACGCCACCGCCGAGGGCTTCGACGCCGACGTGATCGTGATCGGAGGCGGATCGGCGGGCGCCGCCGCCGCGCGGCGGCTGGTCGACGCCGGCGCGAGCGTGCTGCTGCTGGAGGCGGGCGAGACCGACGCCAACCCGGCGATCCACGACAACGCGCGCATGCACGAGCTGTGGGGCAGCGACGAGGACTGGGGCTATCAGACCGTGCCGCAGCGGCACGCCAACGGCCGCCGCATGGGGCTCCCGCGCGGCAAGGTGCTCGGCGGCTCGAGCAGCCTCAACGGGACGATCTGGGTCCGCGGCGCGCGCGAGGACTTCGACGCCTGGGCCTACGGCGGCGCCGAGGGCTGGGCCTGGGACGACGTGCTGCCGGTCTTCAGGCGGATCGAGTCCCACGACCGCGGCGCGTCGGACCTGCACGGCGCCGAAGGCCCGATCGCAGTGCTCAGCGAGTACGAGCCCGACCCGATCCACGCCGCGCTGATCGAGGCCACCGTCCAGGCCGGCATCCCGCGCAACCCCGACTACACCGGCGGCGTGCTCGACGGGGTCGCGCCGATGCAGCTCAACGTCAGGGACGGCAGCCGCGCGAGCACCTCGCAGGCCTACCTGCTGCCGATCGCCGAGGACCCGCGGCTGCTGGTCCTCACCGGCGCGCACGTCACGCGGGTGCTGATCGAGGGCGGTCGCGCGGTCGGCGTGCAGTGGCGCCGCGGCGGGGCGCTGGAGCGCGCCGCCGCAGGCGAGGTGATCGTCGCCGCCGGCGCGATCGGCTCGCCGCTCGTGCTGATGCTGTCGGGCGTCGGCCCGGCCGCGCACCTCGCCGAGCACGGGATCGACGTCGTCGCCGACCTGCCGGGCGTCGGCGCGAACCTGCACGACCACGTCCTCGCGCCGGTGATCTGCACCGCCGAGCGCGAGGTCGCGCCGCCGACGCCACCGCGCCCGGCATGCGGGTCGCACTTCTGGGTGCGCTCGCGCCCCGGCCTGCTCGTGCCCGACCTGCAGCCGCTGTACTTCAGCGTCCCGCTCGCCGAGCCGTGGATGACGCTGCCGACGCAGAACGCGGTCACGCTCTACTCGGGCCTGGTGCGCCCGGCGAGCCGCGGCAGCGTGCGGCTGACCGGGCCGGGCGTCGACGACGAGCCGGCGATCGACCTCGGCGCGCTGTCGTGCCGCGCCGACCTCGAGGCGATCGTCGCCGGCCTCGAGCTGATCCGCGGGATCGTCGAGCAGCCGGCGCTCGCCGACTGGGGCCTGCGCCCGGCCTACCCGGCGCCGGAGCTCGCCGGCGCCGAGCTCGAGGACTACGTGCGCGACACGCTCGTCACCTACCACCACCAGGCGGGCACCTGCCGGATCGGCATCGACGCCGGGGCGGTCGTCGACCCGCGGCTGCGCGTGCACGGGATCGAGGGCCTGCGCGTCGCCG